>DASVDR010000040.1 GCA_036381015.1 Gammaproteobacteria bacterium | reverse complement strand
TCGCCGAAGCGATGATCGCCGCACAGCCCGTAGCGCACACTCGAGCGGCGCGACAGCTGCGTCGTCGCCACCGCGGCGGCGAGCAGCGTGAAGCTCTTGCCGTCCCATTCCCCGGGCTTGCGGTAGACGTTCGAGGACGTCGAGAGCGCCGGGGCGACGCTGACGCGCCACTGGCGAGAATCACCGAGGCGCCAGTGCAGCGGGAGCCACGTCGTGTGCAGGTGCCCGTTGGTCTGCGGCTCGATCCCGGAAAAATCGAAGATCTGGTAGCGGTGCGCAATGCCCCACGCAAAACCGCCGGCGCGATCCGCGAAGCCCAGCGCGAAATCGCGCGTCTCCTGGTCGGTGTAGCCGTTGTCCGCCTCGAGGGCGGCGCGCTCGTGATTCACGAAGGCCAGCGACGCGAACGCATACGGCTCGGGCGCCTCGCACACCGTGGGCGACGGCCACGCGGCCGTCGGGCACGCGAGCGCCAGCAACGCACGGACGGTGAGGCCGCGGAGACTGCGCATGCGTCCGGAAGGTACACGCAGGACGCCGGTGAGTGCACTCGCAGGCCACAGAGGGCGTGGCACGAAAGTTGCTCCGTCCCGGTGAACGGGCCGGGAACGTCCCGGCGCTCCGACGCCATGAGCAGGAGAGAAGCGATGGCACGAGAAGACGAGCGACGCCGCGGGCCGGAGCGCGGCTGGCGCAGGGAAGGGGGCCGCTGGTCATCCGAGAGCGCCCGGCGCAGCGTGCGCGGCGACGACGAGAGCGGCACCGAGTACGACGACGAGGAGTATGGTCCGCCGCGCGCCTGGCGCGGCCAGCGCGTCGAGGGACGCGAGTTCAGGGCCGACGAGCGCGGCCGCTACCGCGCCTCGGGCCGTCGCGACGACACCGGCTACGGCAACGAGTGGCCCGAGGATTATCACAGCGATTTCTCCGGGCAGTTGCCGGAGCGGGATCGGGACGCTTATTCGGAGCGCCAGTCCGGGCCGTATCGCAGCCCGGTCAGCGGCCGCCCCGTGAGCGAGGGGCAGTATCGCGAGGAAGCGCACTGGCATCGCAGCCGCCCCTACACCGGGTTTTCCGGCAGGGTCTCCGAGTTCGGTTACGAGGATCCGACCTGGGCCGAGCCGCAGATGGGCCGTACCGGCGGCGCCACCGAACGCCCCTTTCCGCTGCCCGGCACCGGGTTCCGGGGCGTAGGCCCGCGCAATTACACGCGCTCCGACGAACGCATCCGCGAAGACGTCTGCGACCAGCTGGCGGAGGACGGCGAGGTGGATGCGAGCAACGTCGACATCGATATCGAGCAGGGGCGGGTGGTCCTGTCCGGTACCGTGCCGGAGCGCTACATGAAGCATCGGGCCGAAGACATCGCGGACGGCTGCCGCGGCGTGCAGGACGTCGAGAATCGCATCCGCATCGAGCGGCCGCAGACGCGGAGTCCGGACGCCCGCGAGGAATAGCACGCAGGGAAACGGTCGCCCGGCGGCGGCTCGCATTGAAAGCCGCGCGCATTGTGGGGACAATGCGCGTTTTTCCCGGTATGTGCTGATGAGCCCACAGAGCGGCTTTCTCGCCAGCCTCAATCACATGGTCGACCGCGCCTTCGGCGCCATGGACCTGCCGCAAGGGCTCACCGAGCAGATCAAGGCCACGAGCTCCCTCTACCGGGTGAATTTCCCGGTCGAGATCGGCGGCGCGGTCCGGGTGTTCACCGGATGGCGGGCGGTGCACAGCGAGCACCGGCTGCCCTCGAAGGGCGGCCTCCGCTATTCCCCGATGGTCAACCGCGACGAGATCGAGGCGCTCGCCGCGCTCATGTCGTACAAGTGCGCCATCGTCGACGTGCCCTTTGGCGGCTCCAAAGGCGGGCTCGAGATCGATCCCTCCGCATACTCCGAGGCGGACCTGCGGCAGATCACGAAGCGCTTCGCCTACGAGCTCGCGAAGAAGGGCTATATCAGCCCGGCGGAGAACGTGCCGGCGCCGGACGTCGGCACCGGCGAGCGCGAGATGGCCTGGATCGCAGACACCTACCGCATGCTGCATCCGCACGACCTGAACGCGATTGCCTGCGTCACCGGCAAGCCGGTCACCCAGGGCGGGATCGCCGGCCGTACCGAGGCGACGGGGCGCGGGCTGCATTATGCGCTCGCCGAATTCTTCCGCCACCCCGAGGACGTGCAGGCCGCCGGCCTGTCCGGCACGCTCGCCGGCAAGCGCATCGTCGTGCAGGGGCTCGGCAACGTCGGCTACCACGCCGCGAAGTTCCTGCAGGAAGACGGCGCGCTGATCGTCGGCATCGGCGAGCGCGACGGCGCGTTGTGGTCGGACAAGGGGCTCGACGTCGACAGCGTGCGGGAGTTCCTGTCGAAGTCCGGCGGCGTTGCGAATTACGGCGACGCGGAGTTCATCGCGGACGGCGCCAGGGTGCTGGAGCAGGACTGCGACATCCTGATTCCGGCCGCACTCGAGAACCAGCTGACCGTCGCCAACGCGGAGCGGATCCGGGCGCCGCTGATCGTCGAAGCCGCGAACGGCCCCACCACGTTCGAGGCCGACGAAATCCTGCGGCGGCGCGGCAAGACCATCCTGCCGGACATCTTCTGCAACGCGGGCGGCGTGACCGTCTCCTATTTCGAGTGGGTCAAGAACGTCTCGCACATCCGCTTCGGGCGTCTCGACCGGCGCCTCGAGGAGGCCCGCGGGCGGCAGATCGTCGCGGTGGTGGAGCAGGCGACCGGCCAGCGCATCCCGGAGCACCTCGCCGCGCCGCTCGAGTCCGGCGCCGGCGAGCTCGATCTCGTGCGCTCCGGTCTCGACGACACGATGCGGCTCGCCTGGAACAGCATCCGCGAGATCCGTTTGACCCGAAAGAACGTTCCCGACTACCGCACCGCAGCCTTCGTTCTCGCCCTCGACAAGATAGCCCGCGCCTATCTCGAGTTCGGGATCGGCTACTGACCGGCGCCGGAGCCTGCCGCAATGAACGACACCCGGAGCCTCGCGCTCTTCTGCGATTTCGAGAACGTGGCACTCGGCGTCCGCGACGCCCGCTACGCGAAATTCGACATCCGTCCCGTGCTCGAGCGGCTGCTGCTCAAGGGCAGCATCGTCGCGAAGAAGGCCTATTGCGACTGGGACCGCTACAAGGAATTCAAGCCGACGATGCATGAGGCGGCGTTCGAGCTCATCGAAGTCCCGCATGTCAAAATGTCCGGCAAGAATTCGGCCGACATCCGCATGGTCGTCGACGCGCTCGATCTCTGCTACACGAAGGAGCACATCGACACCTTCGTCATCATCTCGGGCGATTCCGATTTCTCGCCGCTCGTCAGCAAGCTGCGCGAAAACGACAAGACCGTGATCGGCGTCGGCGTGAAGAACTCGACCTCCGACCTGCTGATCGCGAATTGCGACGAGTTCATTTTCTACGACGAGCTGGTCGCCGAGCGCAGCCGCGCGAGCGACGGCGGACGCGGCCGGAGGACGAAAAAGACCGCCCGCAAGGAGCCCGAGAAAAAGCCGCAGGAGGATCCCGCCGCCGAGGCTATCGGCCTCGTCCTCGAAACGATCGAAGCGCTGTACGCCGAGCGTGGCGACAGCACGAAGCTATGGGGCTCGATGGTCAAGCAGGCTTTGAAGCGCCGGCGTCCGGGCTTCAACGAGTCGTCGTATGGCTTTCGCTCGTTCAGCGAGCTGCTCGAGGAAGCGCAGGCGCGTGGCCTGGTCGAGCTCGAGCTGGACGAGAAATCCGGCGGCTACGTCATCCGCAACGTCGCCCACCCGTAACACGCTTTCGTGTGGTCCTGCGCCGGCCGTTTGCCGGTGCAGGAATTACCGTCGGCGGCATTTTTTTCAAGCAGCGAGGCGCTGCGCAGTCGCGCCCGCGGCAGCGCGGTTCGATCCCGCACTGGCACGCTTATTGCTCGCTTCCACGGCAGTTGCGTACGAGCCGCCACCGGAGAGGAAGCGATGATCAAACGCCTGAGCAAGGCCAGACGGACGGCCATACTCGAGCACCTGCTGGCACTCGAAAGGCAGATTCGCGAGGAGTTCGGGGAAGACCCGGGTTCCCGCCAGAACGCCAGGCATTTTTCCGAGAGCGACCTGAGGTCGCGCCGTCCCCCCGCCCTCCAGGGGAGCGGCGTCGACGAGAGCCGCACTATCGCCAACGAGTTCACCGCGCGCTCCGTGCACTGAGGCGGGCGGCGGCGCCCATTCAGTGCCCGCGCGGCAGCGACGGCCGGTGCCGCGAGCTCGTTGCCGACAGCGGACGCCGCCGCGGTCGCGTTGTCGTGTTTACCGGCGGCAAGCGACAACTTTACAACGCCGGCAAGAATTACCGCGGCCCGGGCGCAGCGGCGCTCGTGCCGGCCGCCATCCCCTGCTGGCACGGGAATTGCTTGAAGCTTTCGGCGGCCGCGTGGGGCAACAGAACGGAAGGCGTTGGAAGCGGCCGACGGTTCCGCAAATGAGGCAGCAGGGAGTTCCGATATGACTAGCAAAGGACGTTTGGCTATCTGGGCAGGCAGCGCGCTGCTCACGTGGGGCATGCTCGCCGGGTGCGACACCGGCAACCAGCAGGAGCCCGCCGCGCCGGCCAGCGAGAGCGAGTCGGGCGACAACCTGGCCATGTACGAGCCCGGTGACAAGGCGAACGACCAGACCGGCACCGCCGACGACACCTACGGCAACCCGCCCGCGACCGGCAGCCCGTCCACGGCGAATGAGCCCGGCGCCGCGCAGGACGATTCGATGCAGGACGATTCGATGATGGGCGCAGAGGGCTCGCAGCAGCCCGGCATGGGCGCCGGTGCCACCCTGGAGAGCATGGCCACCGACCAGATCGTCGGCAAGACGGTCGTGAGCCGCCAGGGTGAGGAGATCGGCGAGGTGAACGATGTCGTGACCGATCCGACCAGCGGGCAGAAGTTCGCCGTGGTGGACGTCGGCGGGTTCCTCGGCGTCGGCGAGAAGAGCATCGTCATCGGATTGGACGAGCTCCAGATGAGCACGACCGGCGGCGGCGATCGCCTGCAAAGCGACCTGACCCGCGAGGAGCTGCAGACCAAGACCGAATACGCGCCGGACGACTACGAGTCCCTGACCGACAAGGGCGGACAGGACATGACGCAATGACGGCGACGCGGCGCGGCATTTCGCCGCGCCGCTTCGACGTTGCGGTGTGATCCCGCGCACCGCATCACGAGGCCCGGTGCAACGAGGCCCGCAGCATGGGGGCTTTGTTGGCCGGGAAGGGGAGAAAATGAGCACACCACCTGAAGGGTTTCCCCCGGACGGCGGCAATGCCGCCGACACGGGCCGCACCCGTACGCGCTCCACCGAGCCGAAGGCCACCGGGCAGGCTGCCAGCATGGCCCACGAGGCGGTGGACCGCGCGGCCGACAGCGCGGCCAAGGCGGAGGAGCGGCTCCGCGAGGCCGCACTCGCCGGCGAGGAGCGCCTGCGCGAAAAGGGCGCGGAGGCCCGCATGACGGCCGAGCGCGCACTGGATCATATGCGCCAGTACACCCGGGACAACCCGTTCGCGGCTGCCGGCATCGCGTTCGCCGCGGGAATGATCCTCTCCCGGCTGCTGAGGCGATAGTGTTTCCTCAGGCAGAGCTCTGACGCCGGCACGAATGCGAGCCGGCCCGGGCAACGGCGCTGAGCGGCGCGATCGGGAACGCCACCAACCGGGCGCCGGCGAAATCTCCGATTCGTTTCTCGCGGAAGTGCGCGCGGCGGCCGACGCCGCCGCCCGGCACGTGCGCACCGTTGCGGCCACCGCCGCCGCGGAGGCGCGGCTTTCCGTCGCTTCGGCCGCCGCCCTCGCGGCCGCGGCCGTGGCCGCCCTCGCGTTCGTTCTGGTGGCCTGGATCTGCCTGCTCGCGCTCGGCATATGGCTCGCGGTGCAGGCCGGCGCACCGCTGTGGAGCGCGCTGGCCGGCGCCGTGGTCCTGAACCTCGCGGGTGTCCTCGCTTGCCGGGTGTGGATCGGCCGGCTGATTCCCAACCTGGGGTTCGCGCGTACGCGCAACCTGCTCGGCAAGGCGGGCGGGTGATGGGCCTCGGCCGGCTGAAACGGCAAGCGGATGCGCTGGCAACCGAGGGCGCGCGGCTCGCCCTGGAGCGCGACCTGCACGCACGGAGCAGCGTCGCGCTGGCCGGCAAGGCGCTCTCGTCGCCAGGGGCGCTCGCCGTGCTGTTCGCCGCGGGATTCGTCGTGGGCGCCCCGCGTACGCCGCCGCGCACGCCGGCCGGGCACGAGGCACAGGCCGATCAGGGCGATGGCGGCATCGGCCGCTGGCTCGCCGGGCCCGTCGGGACGCTCGCGCTCAAAGCGGCTTTTTCCTTTTTGAGCGGGGCGGCCGTCCCGGTCCGCGGCGTGCCGCCCGTCAACTGACTTCCGTCGCTCTGCGCCGTCGCGGGCGGGAAGTCAGGCGTGGCTCGCCTCCGGCTCCAGCGTGAAATAGAACGCCGCACCCTCGCCGGGGCGGCTTTCCGCCCAGATCCGTCCGTCATGGCGGCGCACGACGCGCACCGCGATGTTGAGCCCGAGGCCGATGCCGTCCTCGTTCGATTCGTCCCGCTCTTCGCGCTCGAACGCACGAAACAGCCGCTCGGCGGAGTCCCCGTCGAAGCCGATCCCGTTGTCGCGCACGAAATAGACCGGCACGCGTTTGCCTTGCTCGCAGCCCACCTCGACGTGCCGGCGGTCCCGGGTGCGTGTGTACTTGAGCGCGTTGCTCAGGAGATTCAGTGCGAGCGTCCTTACCAGCTTCGGGTCCGCGTGCGCGTCCGGCAGCTCGGCGAGTGCCAGCTCGACCGGCGGCGGCGGCTCGGAAGCGGCCAGCTCGTCGAAGATGTCGCGGACCATCTCCGTCATATCGACGCGTTCGCGCCGGAACGTGGCGTGGGAAACGATGGAAAGTCCGAGCAGCCGGTCGAGGATCTCCGTCATCCGCTTGACGGCCGTGCCCGTGCGCTCGAGCGCCGTCAGACCGTCCGGGCCGAGCACGTCCCCGAACTGCTGCGCCAGCAACTGTGTGTTCACGGAGATCGTATTGAGCGGATTTCTGAGGTCGTGAGCTACGGAATCCGTGATGGTGCCGAGGTCGGCCGAGCGATCGGCGAGCTCTTTCGTGCGCTCCGCGATCTCGCGTTCGAGATTGCGGTTCAGAAGGGCAAGCTCGTGCTCCGCGACCTCCGCCGCCCGTGCCCGCTCCCGGGCTCGCCGGTTCTCCAGCACCAGCAGCCCGACCAGGCCAGCGATCGCGAAGCCCGAGAACAAGAGCGCGGTCAGGCCGCGTACGGACATCACGTCCTCGAGCTCCCCCGTGGGCGTCAAAGCGACCTGCCACAGCGTGCCGCTCGTCGGGCGCACGACGCCGGTCGTGGTCGGCGCGCCGGGAAGATCGTGGGCGGGCTCGCCGCGCCGGTAGAGACGCATGCCGTCCCAGCGTACTTCGACCGAATAACCGGGTGACACGTCGCGCAGCATCGCGGCGAAGGAGCGGGATGCATCGACGACGGCGACGAACACCCCGCGAGCGTCGACCATGTACACACGGTAGGTCGGATTGCCCGCGGCATCCTGGAACGGACCGATGATCTCCTCACCGCGCAGGCGGCCGGCATGCTCGAGCAGCGGGGCGGCCACGCGCAGATCTTCCGGGGTCGGTGCATGGTCCAGCTCCGGATGCCCGGGCGTTCGCGCGTATTGCACGCCGTGCACCGGATCACTCCAAAAGACGAGATCGATACCCTCGAAGTGCAGCGGTTCGAGACGGACGTCGGTCGCCCATTGCTCACGCGGCAGGTGGCCGTAGGTCGACCAGTAGCGGTGCACGCTGCGCAGCGCGCCGAGCATCAGCTCGAAATTGCGGGCAAGCTGGCTGCGCGCGGCCTGCGACTCGGAGGCGACGATTCTCGCGTTCTGCGCCCGATAGTCGTCTTCGAGGATTTTCCACGTTGCGAGCGTAGCCGCGGCGATGACCAGCGTCGCCGCCACGCTGATGGCGAAATGTCTCGGCAAGGGGCCACGCTCATTTGCAACGGGGTCTTGTAAAATTGTCCGGTTCGTTCGCTGCGCGGTCAACCGACGGCGATCGGCGACATACGCGTGCGTCGCTCTGCGCCGGGTGCTCAACCGGTGAGCGCCGCCGGTTGCAAGCGCGATTCGATCAGGCCGGCGAGATCGACGGGCGAAACGGGCTTGACCAGGTATTCGTCGAAGCCCGCCTCCATCGCCTGCCGGCGGGCCTCGCGGCTGCTGTAGCCGGTGAGCGCCACGAGCAGCATGCGCTCGCCGCCGGTGCGCGCGCGCAGCCGGCGCGCGACTTCGAATCCGTCGTACTGCGGTAATCCGATGTCGATGATCGCCGCGTCGGGCTGGACTTCGTCGGCGACGGCGATGCCCTCGAGACCGTCGGCGGCGGCGAACGTCCGGAAGCCGTAATGCCGCAACACCGTCGACAGCGCGTGCCGGGCATCCTCATTGTCCTCGATCAGCAACACTTTCCTGAGCTCGCGGATTTCGACCGGCCCGGTCGCGGAGCCAGGTGCTGCGTTTTCCGGCGCGGGAATCGCGGGGAAACGGATGACGAACTCGCTGCCGCGGCCCGGCCCTTCGCTGTGCGCCTCGACCGTGCCGCCGTGCATTTCCACCAACCGCTTGACGAGCGTGAGGCCGATGCCGAGCCCGCCCTGCGCGCGGCGACCGTGCGGTTCCACCTGCATGAAGAGCTCGAACACGCCCGCGAGCTTGGCCGCATCGATGCCGACGCCGGTGTCGCGCACCGAGATCGACACGGTGTCGTCCGTGTGCTCGACGGTCAGGCGTATCTCG
>DASVDR010000039.1 GCA_036381015.1 Gammaproteobacteria bacterium | reverse complement strand
GTCGCCGGCTGGATTCTGGAGCTCGATCGCGGGCACGGCATCCCGTGGCAGGGCAACTACTCGTCGTGGCTCGAGCAGAAGGAGCAGCGGCTCGCCGTCGAGGAGCAGACGGAGCAGGCGCGGCGCAAGGCGATGCAGGTCGAGCTCGAATGGGTGCGCGCGAACCCGAAGGGGCGGCAGGCGAAGTCGAAGGCGCGCCTGCGGCAGTTCGAGGAGCTCTCCTCCGCCGCCTACCAGAAGCGCAACGAGACGAACGAGATCTACATCCCGCCCGGGCCGCGGCTCGGCGACGTCGTCGTCGAAGCCGGGCACGTGCGCAAGGCGTTCGGCGACAAGCTCCTCATGGACGATCTCACGTTCTCCCTGCCCCCCGGCGGTATCCTCGGCATCATCGGCCCGAACGGCGCCGGCAAGACGACGCTGTTCCGCATGCTCACCGGGGACGAGCAGCCGGACGCCGGCAGCATCCGGCTTGGCGACAGCGTGACGCTCGCCGCGGTCGACCAGTCGCGCGCGAGCCTGAACGACGACAAGACCGTCTGGGAGGAGATCTCGGACGGCCAGGACGTGATCCGCGTGGGCAGCTACGAGACACCGTCGCGCGCGTACGTCGGACGCTTCAACTTCCGCGGCGCGGACCAGCAGAAGAAGATCGGCCTGCTTTCCGGCGGTGAGCGCAACCGCGTGCATCTCGCAAAGACGCTGAAGGCGGGCGGCAACCTGCTGTTGCTCGACGAGCCGACCAACGATCTCGACGTCGAGACATTGCGCGCGCTCGAGCAGGCGCTGCTCGAGTTCCCCGGATCAGCTGTCGTCATCTCGCACGACCGCTGGTTCCTGGACCGCATCGCGACGCACATTCTTGCGTTCGAGGGTGACAGCAACGTGACGTTTTTCCCGGGCAACTACAGCGAGTACGAGGAGGATCGCAAGCGCCGGCTGGGGGCGGACGCCGGCACGCCGCACCGCATCCGTTACAAGCGGCTCAGCGCGTGAACGCGCTGGTCGCGATCGCCGCCGCCGCGGGGATCGCCGCCCTCTTCTTCCTCTCGCGCACCGTGGCGTGCACGCGCCACGGGCGCCTGGTGCGCGCGGGCGGCGCGGGCGTCGGCACGCTCGCCTCGGGCGCCATTGCCGTGGCCGCGGTGCTGGTCGCGATCTCGTACTACAGCTACGAGCGGCTCACCGCGGAGCAGGTGGTCGCGACCGTGGCCTTTCGCCAGACGGCCCGGGACGTGTACCAGGCGCGCCTCATGGTGGACGGCGAGCACGATCGTACCTTCGAGCTGCGCGGCAACGAGTGGCAGATGGACGCGCGGCTCGTCACGTGGAAGCCGCCGGTCACCATTCTCGGCCTCGAGCCGATCTACCGTCTCGAGCGGCTGAGCGGGCGGTATACCGACATCGGGCGCGAGCAGAGCGAGAGCCGCACCGTGTATTCGCTGGCCGAGCCGCTCGCTGTCGACGTGTGGGCCGTCGCCCGGCGCTTTCCGCTGCTCACTCCCGGCATCGACGCGCACTACGGCAGCGCGACCTACGCGCCCATGGCCGACGGCGCGCGCTTCGAGGTGAGCCTGAGCCGCGACGCGGTCATCGCGCGCCCTGCCAACGCCGCGGCCAGCGCCGCGCTGGGACGCTGGAGCGAGGGCGACTGAGCTCCGCCCGCCTGGCCTGCCCGCGGTGCGGATTATGTCGAACGGCTCCGAGGGTACCGTTGCGCTGAGGCTATACTGCCGCGAAAGCCACGCTGCCCGAACAACAAGGGAGGCCCCACTCCGGTGAGGGCACCCGAGAATGCGCGGCGGGCCGGAAGAAGAACAAGGACATGACGGTCATCCTGGAGCGCAACAGGCGCATCGACTATCCCAGCCGCGAAGAGTTCGGCCTCGAATGCCCGTACTGCGGCGTGTACTCGCACATGACGCCCCAGTCGGTGCCCGACGTCGACACGCTCCTCGAGCACCGGCCGAAGCACGTCGGCCTCGTGTACCAGTGCGACGCCTGCCGCGCGCCGGTGTTCCTCCGCTTCGCAGTGAAGGGCTACGGCGAGGGCCGGGTCGAGCTGTTCCGGAATTTCCTCGAGCTCGAGCGGCCGAAGGAGCGGTTTCCGTTCACCTACCTGCCGGAGACGACCGAGCTCCTGTTCCGCGAGGCGCTCTCCTGCTACACGCACAACGACTTCAACGCGTTCGCGTCGATGTGCCGGCGCGCCGCAATGAGCGCCTATGCCGCGCTCGGCGAGCGCGGCAAGCTCAGGGCATTCGACGAGGTCGTCGCCGCGCAGCGCATCGCCGAGATCGACGAGGACAGCATCGCGCCGATCAAGCAGATCCTGTTCGAGTCCGAGAGCGAGGCCGGCCTCCCCCTGCTGAATCGAGCCCAGGCCGGTGTGCTGCTCGAGGTCATGAAGGACATGCTCTACCAGTGCTTCGTCCGCCGCGGCAAGCTCGCCCGCGCCATCAAGGTGCGCCGCTTCTTCGTCCAGGAAGCCAACGGCACCCTCACCGCCTGACGTAGCCGCGAGCATCCCTGTAGGAGAGCGCATCGCGCGCGACCCGCGATCGTGGATCGTGGATCGTGGCCCGCGCACTCTCCACGACCGCATCGTTCACGCACGTTTGGGGTCGGTGGCTGGGGCGGAGCCGCGACCGGGGGAGGCACGCTCGTCAGGCGAGGGCGGCGCGGGCGTTCAGGAAGAGCTGCAGCCAGGGGGAATCGGGGCCCCACTCCTCCGGATGCCAGGAAAGCTGCGTGGTGCGCACGCTGCGCTCCGGGTGCGGCATGGTAACGGTGACGCGCCCGTCGGCGCTGCACAGGCCGCAGATGCCGTCGGGCGAGCCGTTCGGATTCGCGGGGTAGCTTTCGGTGTGCCGGCCGTAGTTGTCGACGTAGCGCAGTGCGATGAACGGCTCGGCGGCGGCGCGCTGCGCGTCGCTGGCGAACACGGCGCGTCCCTCGCCGTGCGAGGTGACGATCGGCATGCGTGAGCCTTGCATGCCCG
>DASVDR010000038.1 GCA_036381015.1 Gammaproteobacteria bacterium | reverse complement strand
AGGGGAGCTGCTCCTAGTACGAGAGGACCGGAGTGGACGTACCTCTGGTGTTCCGGTTGTCACGCCAGTGGCACTGCCGGGTAGCTATGTACGGAAGGGATAACCGCTGAAAGCATCTAAGCGGGAAGCCCACCCCAAGATGAGATTTCCCCGGGGACTCGATCCCCCTGAAGGGCCCTCGAAGACTACGAGGTTGATAGGCTGGGTGTGGAAGCTCAGTAATGGGTGAAGCTAACCAGTACTAATTGCCCGTGAGGCTTGACCATATAACACCCAAGGGCGTCTGACCCGAAGGTGGCGAGCTTCGAGATGCATGCGGCGCCGGCGGTCCTCCACCGTCCGGACGGATCATTCCAAATTGTGCGCGGCGTGCGGCGTTTCCCGCCCGTCGCGCTCACCGGTTTGCCTGGCGGTCATAGCGGACGGGAACCACCCGATCCCATCCCGAACTCGGAAGTGAAAACGTCCAGCGCCGATGGTAGTGTGGGCTTGCCCACGCGAGAGTAGGTCACCGCCAGGCTTTCAATTCGCGAGACCCCCGGTGCCGAGAGGCGCCGGGGGTCTTGCTTTTTCAGCGCGTCGGCCGTGCCCGACGATACCCCGCGAGCTCGAGATAGCCGTTGCCCTCGATCGGCCCGTCCTTCGACGTGCCTTCGATCCGTACTGCGCCTTCCCAGTAGCGCACCGTGAGGTCGATCTCCTGATCGTCGACGTACGGGCGGACTTCGAGATCGAGCGCGGCGGACGGCACCTCGACCTTCCATGCCGTCGGATACCGGATCCCGCTCCGCCCGCTTTCCCACCAGTCGAGCGGCTCGAGGCGCATGTCGTCTTCGGCGAGCGGCGTGCGGCGGCCTTCGGGATCGACGAGCGAGCCGCCGCTGAAGCGGCTCGCGCTGCCGTCCTCCCGCCGCAGGCGATACAGCATCACGTCCGTGCCGTCGGAAAGCTGCAGCGCAAACCAGTCCCAACCTTCGATGCCGGGGCTGAGCGCACTGGTCGACCATTCGCGGTCCATCCACGCGGAGCCCTGCACCTCGTGCTCGCTTCCGTCGACCTCGACCGAGCCGCGCGCGGTCATCCGCGTGAGCGAGTAGTAGTACGACGCGTTCCCGGCCTCGGGCCCCTTGCGGTCGAGCCCGCGCTCGCCGTGCAGCGTTGGGGGCTTCACGGCATCGAGCGCCAGCCGGATGCCGATGCGCTCGCCTCGGGCCTCGAGCATGAAGCTGTGAGGGCTCCCGCCCGGCGGCGTGCCGGCCGTCCAGTCCTCGACCCAGACGCGAAACGGCTCGACGCGTGTGCCGGCGAGGCCGAGCGCGCCGCGCGTCAGCCGCTCCTCGGCGACGAGGCGACCGTTTGCGGTGTCCGTCACGGCGAGATGCGCCATCCAGACCTGATTCGCGGCCCACGCCGACGGGCTCTTGGGTGCATCTGGTCGCAGCGCGAAGCGGAAGAACGTGAGCTCGAACCCGTAGTGGCGCTCGCCGCTCCGGAGATTCCCCGTGAAGTACCACCATTCCGCTCGGAACCGGGGATGGGCTGCGTGATCCCGCGGAAAGTCGAATGCGCGCGGCGCGAGCGCGCGGGCAAAGTCGGCGTCGGCCCCCTCTGACGACGACAGCAACCGGATCCCGGTCGGCGGCGACGGGCCGTCGCCGATCGGGTCGCGCGGCTCCGCGGTCGTGCCACCCGGGCTGTCGCCCGGCACGCGGTCCGCGCCGTCGGCCGGGGCAGCGGCGCTTTCGATACCGTCTCGCGCGCCGACGCCCTCCGTCCCATCTCGCGCGGGAGTGCCTTCCGTGCTGGAAGCCGCGCTGTCCGGCGCCCGCTCCCCGCAACCGCAAACCAGAACGGCCGCGAGCATCGACGCGGCGAGCCGGCGAAACGACCCATGCATCTGGCTACTCCTCCCGCAGCGCTGCGGCGAGATCGGCCCGGCGCATGCGCAAAGCGGGGTAGACGCCCGCGAGGAAGGCCGCGCCGACCGCGAGCGCGAGGCCTGCGAGGAGCGGCTCCGGCAGCACGACGAGATCCATCGTCCAACCGAACGAGCGCCGGTTGATGACATGGACCAGCAGCGCCGCGAGGGCCGCGCCGATCGGCAGCGCCGCCAGGCCCGCGGAGACCCCGAGCAGCGTCGTCTGCGTGAGCATCAGCGTGCCGAGCTGACGGGGCGCGAAGCCGACGGCGCGCAGCACGGCATGTTCCCGGGCCTTCTCGAGCTGGATCGACAACAGCGCGCTCAGCACGCCGAGAAACGCAACCACCGCCGCAAGGATGCGCAGCACTTCCGTGATCCGAAACGTCCTGTCGAAGATCTCGAGCGAGATCTCGACGAGACCGGCGGTCGACCGCATGCGCGCGGCGCCGTCGGGCAAGAGCGCGGCGACCTCGTCGCGCACGCGCCCGGCGTCGGCGTCGTCGGCGATGTGCACGCCAAGCGTCGCGATCTCGTCATCCTCCCATATCTCCCGGTAGTGCCCGATCGACATCATCGCCCCGCTGCCGCCCGCGTTGTAATCCCGGTAGACGGCCACGATCTCGAAAGCCCGCGGGCCGTGCGGCGTCGGCAGCGTGAGCCGATCCCCGACGCCGAGACCATGACGGAACGCGAACGGCTCGGAGACCGCGACCGACGGCCGCGCCTCGAGCAGAGCTTCGTCGTCCCCCGCGACGATATCGAGCCCCCAGCCTTCGGGCCCCGGGGAGGCGGCCCGAAGCGACACGGGGCCTTGCGGCGTCGGCAACAGCGCAAACTGCGCGACGCTGACCCCCGTTACGCCCGGCAGCGCTCGGATCGCGTTCACGCCGTCCGCGTCGAGCGACGCGGCGCCGAGCGAGACGTACAGGTCCGCGGTCAGGGTCTCGCCGAGCCAGTCCACCAGGCTCGCCCGAAAGCTCCCGATCATGAGCCCGATGCCGACGACCGTGGCGACGGCGACGGCCAGCGCCGCGGCGGCGACGCCGGTGCGGCTCAGCGACGCCGTGACGCCGCGAACCGCGAGACGTCCGGGCAGCCCGAAAACGCGCGCCGCCGCGGGCTCGACGGCGCGCATCAGCATCGAAGTCGCCGCCGGCGTGACCAGCGCGCCCGCGAGGAGCACGAAGAACAGAGCGGCGAACGCGAGGTAGAGCGATCGCGAGTCCACGGACAGCGCGGCCCCGGCGAGCGCGAGCGCGGGTATCGCGAGACCGGCGGCCCGGCGAGCACGTTGCCGGCTGCGCCGCTCGAGCGCGGCCCGCCGCATCGCGGCGTCCGGCGACACGCGCGACGCGTCGACGGCCGGACCGAGCGCCGACACGAGCGTCGCGGCGACGCCGAGCGCGGCTCCGCGCGCGTAGATCCACGGCGACGGTGCCGCGTCCGACACGGCCGCGGAGAAATAGAAATCGCCGATCGTCGCGAGAACGAGGTCGACGAGACCCCGCGCGAGCCAGTGGCCGAGCAGCAGGCCGGCCCCGGTGGCGATCGCGCCGATCGCCGCGGCCTCGGCGAGCACGTTGCCGAGGAGCCGCCGGCGGTCGAGCCCGATCGCGAGCAACGCGCCGTAGACGGCGCGCCGCTGCACGATCGCGAACGACATCGTGGAGTAGATCAGGAACATCCCGACGACGAGCGCGAGCAGCCCGAGCGCCGCGAGATTCGTACGGAAGGCGCGCGCGAGCTGATCGAACCCTTCGTTCGTGCCGGCCGCGACCAGGGTCGTGCCGGCCGGCGGCTCCGCGGCGAGGCGGCGCGCCTCCTCCTCCGAGAGCCGCAGGTCGATCCGGTCGATGACGCCGTACGTTCCGGTGAGCGCCTGCACCGTGGCGATGTCCGCGACGACCGGCGGCTCCGCGTCGCCGCCCGTTTCGCGCAGCGTGCCGGCCACGACGATCGTACGGGGGCGGCCGCCGACGAGGATCTCGAGCTCGGTGTCGGGCGCGGCGCCGAGCCGCTCCGCGAGCGACTCCGGCAGCAGAACGGTTCCGGGCTCCGCGATCAGCCGCGCCGCGGCGCCGGAAGCGCCGGGCACGAGACCGACGAGGCCGCGCACGTTCGGCTCCTCGATCGGATCGACGCCGAGCATCCGGAACCGGCGCCCGGGGGCGTCCCGCAGCGCGAAGTCGGTCTCGACGACCGGCGCCGCGTGCGTCACGCCGCTTCGGACGAGCTCCGCGAAGACTTCCTCGGGCAGCCCGCGGCCGACGGGCAACAGCCGGTGCGTCGTGCGGCCGAGCACCGCCTGCGACGACAGCTCGAACGCGCGGCGTGCGCTGTCGTTCGCGAGCGTGACGCCGACATACACCGCCACGCCGAGCGCAACTCCGGCGATCGCGAGCGCGAGCTGCCACGGATGGCGCAGGAAGAACCGGCGCGACGCGCGCAGCAGAAGCCGGGTCACGGCGCCGTGTCCTCGAGACGGCCGTGGCGGATCGTGAGCACGCGGTCCGCGAGGCCGATGACCTCGGGGCTGTGGGTCGCCATGATCAACGTCGCGTGCCGCCGCCGGCACGTCTCGTTCAGCAATCCGAGCACCCGCTCGGCGGTCTCGAGATCGAGGTTTCCCGTCGGCTCGTCCGCGAGCACGAGCGCGGGCTCGTGCGCGACTGCGCGCGCGATCGCGACGCGCTGCTGCTCTCCGCCGGAGAGCTCCTCCGGAAAGCGCGACTCGCTGCCCGCGAGGCCGAGCTCGTCGAGAAGCGCTGCGACCCGCGCTTGCGTCTCCGTCTTCGAAAGGGCGTTCAGGGCGAGCGGCAGCTCGATGTTCTCGGCAACGGTCAGCGTCGGGATCAGATTGAAGAACTGAAACACGAAGCCGATCTCGCGGCGGCGGAACGCAGCCCGCTCCGGCTCCCGCATCCGGTCCAGACGCCGCCCCGCGAAGGCGACGCTGCCGGAATCGGGCGCCTCAAGGCCGCCGATGAGCCGCAGCAATGTCGACTTCCCGGAGCCGCTGCGCCCGACGACAACGAGAAATTCTCCGCGTTTTGCCGAAAAATGGATGTTGTCGAGAACGGTCAGATTGCCGTAGGCTTTCGAGACTTGCGAAAGCCTCACCTGACTCTCCACAGCTGCTTCGTCGTCCATGGCGACCGATCCTACGTGCTCAGGCGGCTTTCGCCCACGCTCCCGTGCTCCGGCTTTCAGGTTACAGGACCGCCGAGCGCGTCGAACATCACCCTGCCGGGGCGGGCCGTTCGGGAGAAGAATCACGGTGAGGCTGAGACCGGATGTCCTATGACGAAGTTCGCGATTCCTTGGGTCGTTGTCGCAAGGCGCTCGAGAAGGGCGACCAGGAGCTCGAGCTCGAGCGTCTGCTCGATGCCCTCGAGCAGCTCACCGGGGCACTCGAGTCGGATCTGATGCAAGTCAAGGGGGCGCTGAGCCACCTTGCTCGGCTGCTCGAGGAACATCGCAGGCATTGAACGCGGCGCGTGAGCGCCCGTCTTCCGGCACGCCTTGGCACGGACGGGGCGAATCGCGCCCCCCGGCGAGAACGACGCGGTTCGCGCCGGCCCTCCGCACCGGACCGAGGTCGTTACAGCGGCCCGAACGAAGCGCTAACGGAGCAGGGCCGATTCCGCGGCCGAATCCGTGATGATCTCCCAATCGTGCTCGAGCGCGACCCGCAGCAGCTCGGCGTCCGGCCGCACGGCCACGGGCTCGCCGACCGCGCGGAGGAGAAAGAGATCGCGTTTCGAGTCGCCGTACGCCGCGACCTGGCGCAGGTCGAATCCGAGCTCGCCGGCGAGCCGCGTGACTAGATTCAGCTTCGCCGCGTCGTAGGGGTGCAACTCGGGCGGGTTTGCGAGAAACGCGCCGTTGCGCTGGCTCGTCAGCGTCGCACACACGTAGCTGACGTTGAGCTGGTCCGCGAGCGCGCGGGCGATCGGGTACAGCGTGCCGGACATCAGGACGACGACGTCGCCCCGGTTCAAGTGCTGCTTCAGCCGTTGCACGGCCGGCTCGTACAGCCGGTGCATCAGCTTTTCCGCCACGAACTCGCGCGCGAGCGCCTCCACCTCCTCGACCCGTAACCCGCTGAGATACGCCTTGTTCTTTCGCGGCGTGTGGATGCCGCCGGTCGGAAGGTACCGGAGCATGAACAGCACGAAGGCGACGAGCTGACGGATACCCTGCTTGCCGCGCAGGAGCAGGTACCACCAGAACAACCGCTCCGACCCGCCCCGCACGAGCGTCCCGTCGATGTCGAAGATCGCGAGCTTCATCGCTTCTGCCCCGTCGTTCCCAGGATATCCTCTTTCTGGGAGAGCACAAACTCGATGATCACGGGGAGGCCTCGGACGATGCAGAGGAGCACTGCCAGGTAGACGAAAAGGTACGTCAAGCCGCTGATCAGCCAGTCGATTCGGTCCCAGATCTCGGGCAGCACCGCCGGAAACGGCAAGAGCAGCGCGAGGCCGCAGAACGCACACGCCTTCACCACCGCGTAAAAGGCCCGCATGAACTTTCCCGATACCAGGAATTTGCCGGCAGGCGATTGCATCAGCGCAAACGGCGCCACCCCGCGCGAAACGGAGTTGCTGGATCGAATCGTGTCGACGACGACGCCGCGGATGATGAACACGAGCGGCACCCAGATCGGGATCAGATCGATGTCGGCCGCGACCACCCATAGCGTGAGCTCGACGACGCGGTCGCCGGCGATGTCGAACAGCGCACCGAAGAGGCTCGTCTCGTTGCGCTTACGGGCGATGTAGCCGTCCAGCCCGTCGGAGACGAAGATCAGAATGATCAAGAAGAAGCTCGCGAAGTGCCATGCGCTCATCGGCTGATAAGCCAGCCAGACGACGAGGATCAGAAGGACCAGCCGGCTCAGCGTGACGAGATTGGCCATGGGGAAATTATACGCATCCGCCCGTAAGGGCCCCGACGGCCGCGGCAACGGTGCGACGTGGTGGATGGAGACGCGTCTAGGAGAGAGCGCTCACGTCGCGTGCGATCGCTTGACGCACGAAAAAGAAAAAATGGCGTCGGACACCTTCCGCGAAAAAGGTGTCTGACACCATTCCGGGGGTCACGAGTCGAGCTGCCGCCATGGCACGACCACCGGGGCGCCGCGGTGGCGGGCGAGGTAAGGCTCGATCCTGTAGTGGCGCCCGAGCGGTCCGGTCGTCAGCACCTCCTCGGGCGCGCCTTCGCACGCGACGCCGCCTCGATCGAGCAGGACGACCCGGCTGCAGAAACGCGCGGCGAGCGCGACGTCGTGCAGCACCGCGACGACCGTGCGGCCCGCCGCCGCGTAGTCGCGCAGGACGTGCATGATTTTCAGCTGATGGTAAGGGTCGAGCGATTGAATCGGCTCGTCCGCGAGCAGGACCGGAGCCCGGACCGCGAGCGCGCGAGCGAGCAGCACGCGGGCGCGCTCTCCGCCGGAAAGCCGGTCGACCGCACGCTCCGCGAACGGTGCCGCGTCGCATTGATCGAGCGCCCACTCGATGGCTGCGACGTCCTCGTGCCGGAGGCGTTCGCCGAAGCCGAGGTGCGGCATCCGTCCGAGCGCGACGAGGTCGGCGCCGCGCATCGGCCAGTGCGCGGCCGGGGACTGCGGCAGGTACGCGATCGTGCGTGCCCGCTCCCGCGCCCGCAGCGAATCGATCGACGTGCCGTTCAACGACACCGCGCCGTCATGGCGGAGGAGGCCCGCCACGGCTTTCAGCAGCGAGCTCTTGCCGGCACCGTTCGGGCCGACGAGGCCGACGAGCCCCGGCGGCAGCTCGAGCGTCGTCGGGCGCAGCGCGACCCGAGCGCCGTAGCGGACCGCGACGCGATCGAGCACGAGCGTCATGCGGGGCTCCCGCCGCGCGGTCTCAGCACGAGATGCAGGAAGAACGGCGCGCCGACGAGCGCGGTCACGACGCCGAGCTTGAGCTCCGGGCCCGGCGGCATCAGCCGGATCGCGACGTCGGCGGCGAGCGTCAGCACGGCGCCGCCGAGAAAGCACGGCAGCAGCAGCCGGCGGGGATGATGGCCGACGCGGGGCCGCAGGACGTGCGGCACGACGAGGCCCACGAAGCCGACGACGCCGGCCGCGGCGACCGCCGCGCCGACCGCGAGCGCGGTCCCGCCGATCACGAGCCATTGTGTCCGGCGCGGATCGAATCCGAGGCTTTGGGCCGTCTCCTCGCCGAGCGTCAGCGCGTCGAGCCCGCGCGCGGCCGCGCCGATCAGGAGCCAGCCGGGCACCATCAGCGGCAGCGCGAGCCACACGTGCGCAAGGCTGCGATCGGCCAGCGAGCCGAGCATCCAGAACAGGATCTCGAGCGCGGCGTAAGGGCTCGGCGCGAAGTTCAGCGCGAGCGACGTCAGTGCCGCAGCGAACGCGTTGATCGCGATGCCGGCGAGGATGATCGTGACGAGCTCGCCGCGCCGCCCGGCGAGCGCGTACAGCGCCCCGAGCGCGGTCAACGCGCCCGCCACGGCGCCGGCCGGAAGCAGCAGCGAATCGGCGGCCGCCAGGCCGAAGTAGAAGACGAGCACCGCGCCGAACGCGGCGCCGCTCGACGCGCCGAGCAGCCCGGGCTCCGCGAGCGGGTTGCGCAGCAGGCCTTGAAGCGCTGCGCCGCACAGTCCGAGCGTGCCGCCGATCAGGAGCCCGAGGAGGGCCCGCGGCAGACGGATCTCGACGAGCACGGTCCGCGCGATCGCGGGATCGCCGAAGCCGAGATCGGGGCCGCCGCTCGTGCGGCCGATCGCGAGCGAAAGCGGCAGGGCGACGGCGAGAAGCGCGGCGAGGACGCCGAGCACGACCCGATCGCCGGGCGCTGCGCGCGGCGGCGCGAGCGGCGACTCGCGTTCCGGCTGCCGCGCCCGGAGCTCCGCCTGCGCCGCGGCTTCATTCCGCACGCGACTGCTCCGCGAGGCCGTCGGCGAACGAGATCGCCCGTCCGCGGAAGGCCTTTCCGTTCTCCCGCTCGCTGCGGGCCGCGGCGGCTGTCGCCGCTCGGCGCATCGTCTCGACGGCGTCGAGGATCTGGGGCAATCCGCAGCTCCATTGGGACGCGGGGACGGTCGCTGTCGTCACCCGCGCGCGCAGCGCGTCGAGCGCCGGATGCGCGAGCACGGCGTTCGCGAGCGAGGGCTGGCCGAGGCGGTAGTTCGTGAAGATCAGGAGCTCCGGATCCGCGTTCAGAAGCGTTTCCATCGACAGGCTCCCCCACCGGTCGAGCCCGCGCTCGGCCGAGACGTTGCGCAGACCGGCGAGCGTCATCATCTCCTCCGCGAGCGTTCCCGCTGCGACCGTGAAGCCTCCCGGCCGCACGACGACCGCGTCGACGGTTCGCGCCGGGAGCGTGCGCCGAAGCCGTGCGAGCTGCGCGCGCATCTCCGCGATCACCGTCTCCCCGCGCTCGGCTCGGCCGATCGCCTGCGCGACGCGGCGCACGTTCCTCTCGATCTCCTCGAACGTCGACGGCGGCTCGATCGCGACGACGTCGTAGCCGACGTCGCGGAGCAGTGCGCGCGTGAAGGAATTCGTGAACGCGCCGCCGATCACGACGTCGGGGTCGTACCGGAGAATTTCCTCGGCCGAACCGTAATTCAACGGAAAGCGCGCCGCTCGTGCGGCGAGCATCGACTCGTCGGGGTCGGCGGACAGCCAGCTCAACGTCAGGATTTGCTCCGGATCCGCGACGCCGAGCACGAGCTGATCCGCGCACAAGTTGATGGACGCGACCGAGGGCCGATCCGCTGCGTCCGCCGGCAAACCGAGCAGCGCAAAGGTCCCGACCACCAGCGTTGCGCAGATGCGGCCGATCACGACGATCGCGCGGCGTCGGGGGCTCCCCATGCTGCCACTCCCGTCGATGGGCGGAGCGCGCGGAAAACATTCCTACGGCACGGCGACTCCAGCCCGCGTTAATCTTCGAAGAGTCGTCACCGCGACGAATGGGCCGCACCGCATGCTTCCCCGGCACGCGGAAGGACGACGTGGCGGCAGGTTTCCTGGCTCACGGCTCGAGCGGTTTCGGCAGGCCTTCCCAGAGCTCGCGCTCCAGTGGCCGTCGGACGCGAAACCTCGCCGTCTACAGTTGCGGGGACAGCCGCAGCTTCGGCACTGCGTTCCCTTTTGACTCCGAAGAGCACCGCCTTCGCGCAACGATAGGAGCGGGCCGCGCCGTTTGCAACATTCGCGAACGCCCGGGGCCGCGCGCTCGGCGGCTGTGCGACAATATGCGCCTCCTTCGGGTGAGAGCGAGCGCCGCGCCGAAGGCATGGAAGCTGCCGTTGCCGCCGGCAGGCTCGAGCGCTCTTACGGCCGCTCGGCCGGCGCCGTGGGAAGAGTCGAGGAGAGAGCCCCTGATCCGCTATCGCGTGCGGCTGCACGACCTGAACCGTCATTTGTTCGAGGTCGAATGCAGCATTCACGATCCGCAGCCTTCGCAACGTTTTCAGATGCCGTCGTGGATTCCGGGCAGCTATCTGCTGCGCGAGTTCGCCCGTCACGTCGTCGGGATTCGCGCGGAGAGCGGCGGGCGCGCGTTGCGCGCCGAGCAGCTCGACAAGAGCACGTGGTGCTGCCGCGGCGCCGAGCGCGAGCTCACCGTCACCGTCCAGGTGTACGCGCTCGACGCGTCGGTGCGCGGCGCGTGGCTCGATCCGCGCCGCGGCTTCTTCAACGGCACCTGCTTGTTTCTGCTTCCCGAAGGCCGCGACGACGACACGATCGAGCTATACCTCGAGGCGCCGTCCGACCAGCGCTGCGCCGACTGGCGCGTGGCCACGGCGATGCGGGCCGCCGAGGTCGACGCCCGCGGCTTCGGGCGCTACGCGGCCGAGAGCTACGACGAGCTCGTCGACCATCCTTTCGAGATCTCCGCGTTCGAGAGCGTCGAGTTCGAAGCCGCGGGCGTCCCGCATCGGCTCGTCGTCGCGGGCCGCTTCGACTCGGATCTCGCCCGGGTCGCGGCCGACCTGACGCAGCTCTGCGAAACACAGATCGACTTCTTCGGCCGGCCGGCGCCGTTCGACCGCTACACGTTTCTCGGGCTCGCGGTCGGCGACGGCTACGGCGGCCTCGAGCATCGCGCCTCGTCGAGCTTGGTGTTCAACCGCGACGATCTGCCGAAGCCCGGCGAGGTCGGCGTGCCCGCGGAGTATCAGCGCTTTCTCGCGCTCGTGAGCCACGAGTATTTCCATGCATGGCACGTCAAGCGCACGAAACCGGCCGCGTTCATGCCGTACCGCCTCGATCGGCGCAACCACACTCGGCTGCTGTGGGTCTTCGAGGGCATCACGAGCTACTACCAGGAGCGCTTTCTGCTGACGAGCGGGCTGATCGCCCCGAAAGCCTACTTGAGGCGCCTCGGCGAGGCGTTGACCCGCGTGTACCGCACGCCCGGGCGCTTCCGGCAAACGCTCGCCGACTCGAGCTTCAACGCCTGGGACATTCTCTACAAGCCCGAGGCGAACGCGCCGAACGCGAGCATCAGCTATTACGCGAAAGGCGCGCTCGTCGCGCTCGCGCTCGACCTGCTGCTGCGGACGTCCTCGGCGAAAACTCTCGACGACGTGATGCGCGAGCTCTGGCGGCGGTTCGGCTCGGTCGGCAAGGGCCTGCCGGAGGACGGCTTCGAGCGGATCGCGGCCGAAGTCTCGGGCGTCGATCTCGCGGACTTCTTCGAGTGCGCCGTCCGCCGCACCGAAGATCCGCCGCTCGCGGAGCTGCTCGCCGGCGTCGGCATCGCTCTCGAGCTGCGCCCGCAGACGGGCCCTGAGGACAAAGGCGGCACGCCGCCGCGCGCAGGCGCACCCGTGCCGATGGCGATCGGCGCCGCGTACCGGGCGAGCGAGAACGGCCTCGAGCTGACCGCCGTCCTCGACGACGGGCCGGCGCAGCGCGCCGGGCTCGAGCCCGGGGACGTGCTGATCGCGCTCGATCGCCTCAAGGTCACGGACCGCAACCTGAAGCGGCGCCTCGCACGGTTCGAGCCCGGCGAGCGCGTGACGGCGAGCGTCTTCCGCGGCGACGAGTTGCT
The DNA here is from genome assembly GCA_036381015.1 of Gammaproteobacteria bacterium. NCBI lineage: Bacteria > Pseudomonadati > Pseudomonadota > Gammaproteobacteria > Gammaproteobacteria bacterium. Next base: position 41,773 of record DASVDR010000038.1, on the reverse strand, counting down.
CGAGTTCGGCCTCACGCTCCGCGCCGCGCCGCCGGATACGTGCTGGCTGCGCCAGCTCGACGACGCCGACTCGGCCGCGGTCGAGCGTCGTCGAGCGTGGCTCGGGGAGTGATCGCGCCCGGACGCCCGTTCGCGCTTCCTCCGCCCTTCCAGCCGCTCCGTAACCGCGTAACATTGCGTCAGCCATGATCGAGCTCGGCCTCAAAGTCACGCTGGCGTACCTGATCGGCTCGGTGCTCGGCAGCCTCGTCGTCGGCTACGTGAAGGGCGGCGTCGACATTCGCAAGCTCGGCAGCGGGAACGCGGGCGGCACGAACGCGCTGCGCACTCAAGGAAAGGCGTTCGCGTTCTGGGTGCTGGTCATCGACGTCGGCAAGGGCATCCTCGCCGCCGCGTGGATACCGGGGCTCGCGATTCCGGGCATCGGCATCGATTCGGCCGTGCCGCGCGAGCTCGTGCTGTACGGCACCGCGCTCGCGGCGATCGTCGGGCACGTGTTCCCCGTCTGGTTCGGTTTCCGAGGCGGAAAGGGGGGCGCCACGGCCGCCGGTCTTCTCGTCTACTTGGATCCCGCTCTCGGCGCTTTCGTCATTGCGTGCTGGATCGGCGTGATCCTGCTCACCGGATTCGTCGGTCTCGCGACGATGAGCTCGGCGGTCGCCGCGGCCGCGCTCATCGGCTTCACGCGCCTGTCGGAGGAGCCCGGTTTCTTCTGGTTCGCCGTGCTCGTTGCCGCGCTGATCGTGTACACGCACCGCGGCAACATTCGCCGCATGGTCGACCGGACCGAGCCGCGTTTCGGACGCGCGCAGAGCAGCAAATGACGCGGTGAGGCCGGCGCGCCGCGCCGATTTATGACTCCGGAAGCCTTGATGAGACAGCTCGCCGACGGCCGCTGCCATTCCGGCGAAGCGCTGGCGGCGCGTTTCGGCGTGACGCCCGCGGCCGTGCGCGAGCATGTGGCGACGCTCGAGCGCTGGGGGCTCGAGGTCGATACCGTGCCGGGCGGAGGGCTTCGCCTTGGCGGCCCGCTCGATCTCCTCGATGCCGAAGCGCTCTGCGCCGCCGTCGCTCCGCGTGCCGCCCGCCGCGTCGAGCGGCTCGAGATCTTCACCGAGCTCGACTCCACGAACCGCTACCTCCTCGAAACCGCGTTGCCCGGGCCCGGCGCGATGACGGTATGTATCGCGGAGTTTCAGCATGGCGGCCGCGGGCGGCGCGGCCGGCGCTGGTACGTGCCGATCGCGGCCGGGCTCTGCCTGTCGGCGGGTTGGCGATTCGCTCGAACGCCGTCCGAGCTCGGCGCATTCCCGCTCGCCGTCGGCGTCGTCGTGAGGCGAGTGATCGCGCGGCTTTGCGGCATCGCCGTCGAGCTCAAATGGCCGAACGACCTCGTCTGGGACGGCCGCAAGCTCGGCGGCATTCTCGTCGAGAGCGTCGCGGACGGACAGGGAGGCTTGCACGCCGTCGCCGGAATCGGAATCAACGTCGCGATGCCCGACGCGCAGCTCGCGGTGGTCAGCGATTGGCCGCGGGGTGCCGCGGACCTCGCGCATGCGACCGGAGGCGCACCGCCGCGGCGCCTGCGGCTCGCGGCCGCGCTGATCGAAGCGCTGGCCGACGCGTTCGCCTCGTATCCGGCGAGCGGCTTCGCGCCTTACCGGGACGAGCTCGCGGCGGCGGATTGTCTCTGCGGGGAGCGCGTCGTCGTCGCGGACGTGGCGGAGACCTGGAGCGGGACGGCGCGCGGCATCGACGCGTCGGGCGCGCTCCTCGTCGTCGACGATGACGGCCGCGCCCGGCGCGTGATCTCCGGCGACGTGACCGTGAGGCGGCGCTCGTGACGGCGCTCGTCGTCGACATCGGCAACGCGCGCGTCAAGTGGGCGCTCGCCGATCGCGGGAGGATCGGCGCGACCGGGGACGCGCTGCACACTGGCCGCGTCGACGACGCGATGGCCGCGCTCGACGCGGCGCTGCCTCCGGGCGTCGAGCGCGTGGTCGTCGCGAACGTCGCGGGGGACGACGTCGTCGCGGCGCTCGCGGCGCTGACGGAACGCCGCTTCGGCGCCGCGCCCGAGCTCGTCGCGACGCAGCGCGAGATGCTCGGCGTGCGCTGCGGCTACCGTGATCCGAGCCGGCTTGGCGTCGACCGTTGGGTCGCCGTGATCGCGGCGCACCGGATCGCGAGCGAGAAGGGGCCGCGTCCGGCTTGCGTGATCGGCGCCGGCACGGCGATGACGTTCGACGCGGTCGACGCGGCCGGACTGCACCTCGGCGGCTTGATCCTCCCCGGCCCCCGCATCGCGGCGGACGCCCTCGCGCGAAATACGGAGCGGATCGGGCCGACCGTCCCGGCTGCGGAGCGTCCCGGGGGGCTCGAAATGCTCGGACGAAGCACCGACGAAGCGGTCGGGCGCGGCGTGCTGCTCGGGCCGGCCGCGGCGTTCGACCGTGCCGTGGGCGTGATCGCGCGCGAGCTCGGCGAGACGCCGATCGTGCTGCTCGCCGGCGGCGAGGCACCGCTGCTGCGGCCGTGGCTGGAAACCGACGTTCGAGTCGAGGCAGACTTGGTGCTCAAGGGGCTTGCACTCATCGCGGCCGAGACGACGCCCACGGAGCGCGGCGCCGTCGGTCGAACGGCTCGCTAGGCATGCGCAATCTCTTCTTCGCGCTCGTTCTCGCCAATCTCGCGTTCGCTGCGTGGCACGCCTGGTTCGCGCCGTCCGACCCGGTGCTGCAGCGCGACCGGGGCGCCGGTCGGATCCGTCTGGTCAGCGAGGTCGAAGCCGGCGGCGCCGGGTCGACGTCCGACGCCGGAGCGCCGGCGGCGGCATCCGAGGGCGGGACGCCCGCGATCGAAGCGGGCGGCGGGTCGGGCGCCATCGCCTCCGATGTGGGTGCGTCGGCCGGATCGGGTGCTCCCGGGGACGCAAATATCCCCTCCGACCCAAATGGCCCGTCGGGTCCACAGGCCGGCACGACACCGGGCGCCGAGACCGCCTCAGGCGAGAATGCTGCGGCGGTCCCCGCCGCGGGCGAGGGGGCGCCTCCGGCGGCCCCGGCCCCGAGCGGTGACCCGGCAGATTCGGCGGCCGCGCGCTGCGTCGGGATCGGGCCGTTCGTCGATTCCGGCGAAGCCGATGCGGCCGCGGAAATTCTGCGCGCGGCGGGTTACACGCCCGCCGAGAGGGCCGCCGAAGGTCCGGTGCCCGCAGGCTATTGGGTCCATCTCGCCGGTATTCCGACCCGCGACGAGGCCAACGAAATGCTCGAGCGGCTGCACGAAGGCGGCGTCCCCGAGGCTTATCTGATCCCCGGCGAGGAGGACGGCGACATCATCTCGCTCGGCGTGTTCACGGACACCGCCCGCGCCGGCCGGCTCCGCGAGCAGGTGCGCCGCATCGGGTTCGAGCCGCTGATCGCCGACCGCACGGAGACGGGGACCGTCTACTGGATCGACGTGGACCTCGAGCCGGGCGAGGATCTCGACCTCGAGGCGCTGCAGCCGCCCGGAAGGATCGTGCGGCTCGAGCTTCGCGGGTGCGACACGCCGCCCGGCTGAATGCCGCGTCCGTTCCCGGATACGGCGATTCCATCCCGCGCACGAGTTGAGCTATCGTGCACCGGTCCGACAACGAGACGCACTCCGAAGTGCGCGGGCCGCCGGAGAGCCAGGGGAGCGGGCGGCGCCGACCAAAGGATCGCACAAGCAAAAGAGGTAACAAGGAGCTGACATGATACGGATCAAGCGAATCGGCCTGCCGCTTGCGGCGCTCGCCGTTTGCGGCATCGGCGCGGCTGCGCAGGCTCAGGCCCAGGATCAGGAGGAGCGCCTCCGGGAGGCGCTTCAAGCGCCGGAGCGCTCGGACGAGGCCAAGCAGCGCGACGAGACCGACATGCCGATCGAGGTCATGGAATTTCTCGGCGTCGAGGACGGAATGACGGCGCTCGACGTGATCTCCGCCAGCGGCTACTGGGCGGAGGTGCTGTCGGCGGCGGTCGGACCTTCCGGCAAGGTCTACATGCACAACCCGGCGTTCATGGTGAACCGCGGCGGCGATGAGTTCATGCAGCGCGAGCAGGCGATGGTCGATCGGCTCGGCAACGTCGAGCCGGTGCACGGCGATCTCGCCGAGGCGGAGATCGCGGGGCAGGTGGATGTCGCGATCACGTCAATGAATTTTCACGATCAGTACAACCGCGGCGGTCTCGAGGCCGGCGCCGCCTTCCTGCAGGGCATTTACGACGCGCTGAAGCCGGGCGGCGTCCTCGGCCTGATCGACCACGTCGGAATCGAGGGCCAGGACAACGCCGAGTTTCATCGCGTGCAGCCGGAAGCCGCGAAGGAAGCGCTCGAGGAAGTCGGCTTCACGGTCGAGGCCGAGTCGGACCTCCTCGAGAATCCGGACGATCCTCACACCGTCGGCGTGCGCGATCCGTCGGTCCGGGGGCACACCGACAAGTTCCTGTTCCTGGCTCGAAAACCGGAATGATCGCCGGGAGCTGAATCGCGGCGCGAAAAGTGTTACTTTGATTCCCTAACAAGAAGCCCGCCGACAGGGGCCGGTCGAAAACCAACTCGAACGAGCCAAGAAGAAGCCTGAGAAGAGGCGCCCGTCAGAGGCGCCTCTTTTTTCGATTCTGCGCGCTCCTCCGTCACCTGACCCCGATTCGGACCGCCCGCGGCGGTGAGGCGAACGATGCGGCCGGCGGGCGGCGCGGGCAAAATGCGCCGGATCGGCCCGCTATAATGCCGGTGGGGGCTGGCGTAGCTCAGCTGGTAGAGCAGCTGATTTGTAATCAGCCGGTCGGCGGTTCGAATCCGTCCGCCAGCACCAAGAAATACAAAACGTTAGGCGCAGATTGTCCCTTCCTTCCCAAGCCATGAGTCCGGCATAAGTCAGACAAACGGCGCCCGATCTCGGCCTACCTGCCGGCCCATACCGACAGGAGGCTGACATGCGATCCCTCGCCCTCGCCTTGTTCGCCGCCGCCCCCGCGCTCGCGCAGCCGGTGCGGCCCACGCTCGACGAGACCGCCTTCCGCCTCGAGGTGACGTGGATCACGAGCCACCGCGAGCTCGCCGAGGCGCGGCGCCTGTACGGCGCGGAGAGCTTCGAGCACTCGATCCTGCACCGAGGCCCCGAGGATGGCTTCGCCGTTCTCCTGCGCGTCGACGGCGAGCTTGTGTGCCGGCTGAACGTCCACCGGCCGGAGCGCGTCGACGACGACGCGACGGCGATGCTCGGGCATGAGTTGCTGCATTGCCTGGCCGGGGATTTCCACCGATGAGCGCCAGCCGCCGCGCCTGCCGCTTCGGCTGCACGCCCGACGCGCGTCATCACCTGCACGTGCTCAGCATCTTGTTTCGCCGCTCGGACGAGCGATTCGAGTGGCGCCTGAATCCGCCGGTATCCGGCGGTAGGCGGCCCGCCCCGGTGGTTCGAGCACTGGCGCGAGCCCAAGCACAACCGTTACGCAAGGAGTTAACGACCATGCCTTCGACCAATGTACCCGAGACCGAGAACCGCGACCGCGATCTGCGCGAAATCGTCGCGACCGTGCAGCGGATGATCGACGATGGGCTCGACGCGGATCAGGAAGCGGTCGAGTGCGCGTTGAAGCTCGAAGAGGTCGTCGGCAACCTCCACGCGCGGCGGCAACTTGCGGAGAAGCGCGGCGCTTGAACCTGCACAACATCAGGTTCCTTTCGGGGCGGCTCGGCCGCCCTCTTTCTTTTGCCACGGGTGCGTGCGGTCCGGGAGCAGCCGGAGAGGCGGAGGCGGGTGGAGGGCGGCGTCGGGAGAAAGCTAGAACCGATGAACTGGCATGAATTTTGCTTGTCTATTCGGATCCGGATTGGCCCATCTACAATCCGTGCCGCTGATCACGGAAGAACAACAACAACCGGTCGATTCTCTTTGGGGGGCCGAGGAGCAAAAGGGGACCGACAATGAGACAGAGATCAGCTATAGACGCCCATGCTCTGAGCGACGCCGTACGCCGGTGCGCTGAAGCCGTCTTAGATATTCTGCTACGGCGAGTGCCGGTACGGAGGCACGAAGCTGTGCTGTCCGATGACGAAATCTATGAGCGGGCGCGCAAACTCGTTGAGCAAGCGGGGATCCGTAGCGTTGAGGAGGCGTACAGCCTCCTAGACTCCGGAGAACTTGACGGCACTCCACTAGAAGTAGAACTACGCATGCTGCGCTTTCTCAAGGAGGGTCCGCGCGACCCCCACAGCATGGCCGCTTAGCCTCGCCCACCAATGCCGATTGAGGGTCGGCGCCCGAGGGATTGCTTCGACCGTTTCAGGGACCATGTCGCTCAGCTTATAGCTGCGACGCTTACGTTGACGGATCACTTCCACTGTGAGGTAAGCGGCGACACTGCCACCCTCTCCTTTCGCAAAGGCGGTATCAACACCGCGCCGCTTCAGACTAAGCACGGCACGATCTACTTCTACCTTGGCCAATCGCTCCACGCCGCGCGTCTCGGCCCGCGAAGGTACCGATTAAAAACTCTGCAATACTGGTACAGGTTGCAGTACCTTCCCGGACAGCAGCGAGCGTTCCTGCGCTGGGAGTATGACTCGCAGCTCGCGTCCACCTCTCCAAATTACTGCCGGCACCATGTGCAGATGCAAGCAACGCTCGATCACCCCAGAGGGCCGTTGGACCTTGACCATCTACACCTTCCAACAGGATGGGTCACCATAGAGGAAGTGATTCGATTCCTTATAGCTGACCTGGGGGTGCGACCACCATGCGGCGACGATTGGCCGCAGCGGCTAGCAGATTCAGAGCGAGCATTTTTCGAACAGTTCACGTCGAAGCGGTACTAGCTGATTCGTTCGAGCGTGTAGTGTACGCGCGCGCCTTTCTCGGCACTTTCGCCAGATTCTCGGCTGACTCCCCGACGTCGCGGCGCGCTACGCTGCGGGACATGGATTCACCGCCCTGGCTCTCCGACCTTCTCGAACTCGCCGAGCTGCTCTTGAAGCTCGACGACCAGGAAGAAGCGCGGCGCGCGCTGGATCGGCTGGAGCGCTGGGAGATCGACGTCGGCGAGGCGGTTACGGAGTTGCGGAGCGTGCACTAGCTCCGCCGGCCCTATCGCCGGGAATCATCGGCGACGCAATGTGCCACCAGCCGCCGGCGCCGAGCCTGAGCAACGAACAGTAGGGTCCGTCCGATCGTTGACACTTCACAGCCCTGGCGTCGCGCCGCGGTCTTTTTTTGTGGCAGACTTCGCCAGCGATGCAAGCATTCGCCGCCCTCGATCCCCAGCTTCAAGGCGCGATAATCGGCGGATCGATCGCCGTCGCGGGCTCGGTCCTCGTCGCGATTTTGGGCGGCATCGGCTGGGCGATTCGGCACTCGCTGCTATCGCGCGCCAGAAACGACGACCTGCGCCGCATCAAAATGCAGCACGTAATGGAGCGCTTGATCGAGGTGCACGACTGGGCCGTCGCGTCGCGGCAAGAAGAGAAGGCCTCTCATCCGGCTGACCATATCCTTTGGCTATGCGAAGTTTATGGGGGCAGCACTGCGCTCACCGCGGCGGCAACCCGTTTGAAGAATGCCTGCGATGAATGGGCCGAGGTCCGCAAATGCCGCGAGGGTGAGATCACTACGGAGGTGCAGAAATCTTTCGAGGCATTCACTCGACGCTTCAATGATGCCTATGCAGATACGCGGAAGGAAGCGCTTCGCGTGCTGAGTGAGCTCGCCGGCAAGTGACCGGCTGCCAGTTAAGAGGTGAGCCCGTCGGAGTGCCAATCGTGTCCCCTGCGGCTTCTCAGCGCATCACTTTCTGTCCGCGTGTTGACTGAAAACGCACCTTCGGCGTCTCCTTTATTCATCGCGCCCAACCGATCCTCATTTGGTCGGAAAGGAGAGCAGCACCAATGGCCACAGTTGGATTCTTGCTTGGAGCCGTCATCGTGATCGTCGTGCTGTCGGCGGCCGTCTCGGGCGTGCTCCTGCGCCGCCTCCAAGCGCCACAGAAGCACCTCATATCCGTCGGAGTCGCTTGGGTCATTGCATCCGTGTTGGGCGCCTACGGCATGGCAGATGGCGGTCCGCCAGCTTTCGCTGAATCCGCTCTATCGCATGGCATTGCCGCCATCATCGTCTGGCTCGTGATGCTGCTCAAACTTCGTCTCAAAGGTCGTGCCGCTCCGACTGATTCGCTGCCGCCTAGCGAATGAAAACGAGCTACACGCGATGAGGTCAACCCGTGGAGACAGTGGGTCACGGCCGTTATAGAAGCAACGCAGGACAACGCTCGTATCGAGCATCGAGGTCTAGGCCTTAACGGCTCTCGTCGCGTTTGAAGAAGGGTTCTGATGGAGTACGCGGTTGAAATCGCGGTTCTGGCGAGCGCGCCCCTGACCGAGGAGACGATGTTCGCGGTCGCCGCGGTGGGCGGCGTCGCAGAGGGCCGCCCCGGGGGTCATGACCACCGAAGAGCAGGATCGGCGCTTGGCGGAGCCGCGGCAAGCTGGAGCCTGAGCGCGACTCACCGGCCCGTTGGCGGTCACCCTTTAGCTCCGCTTCGGCGGGGTTCTTTTTCGAAATGCCGGGTCGTCACTCCTGCAACATCCGCTGCTGCGGAGCCTGAGCACGAGCAGTAGAACCGTCCGATCGTTGACACTTCACGCCCTGGAGTCGTGCCGAAGTTTTTGTTTATGGCAGACTTCCACGATGCGGACCTGGCTAGATCTCGAAGCTCGATTTCGCGCGCTCATCGAGCCGCTGAAATTCGTTCGTTTGGACATTCAGTGGGGTGCCGCTGGCGAGTATTGGAGAGTCGTCGGACCAGGTGCGGCCCCGACCGCAATACGCCAGTTTGAAGTCCTTTGTGGCGTCGGCGGCCGGTTGCTCGAGCACTCGCTCGATCCGTCCAGTGCGCTCGGGAAAGAGCTGCTGGCCGAACGAGACCCGACGTATCGATGGTACCGCCTTCTCCACAAAGCAGGGCATGGCGTCGAGAATGGCCTTCACGGTTGCCAGACCGACGCACAAGGCAACTTCGCAGGGAACATCTTCACGGCAACGATCAACAACGTCGCCGAGGTGAGCGCGAACCAGTGTCTTGAGCTTCATGTGAAGTATCCTGTACATGACGCCAGACGCTGGTATGAGCGCGTTTATGACGACTACGGTCGCGAGATCGTTATAGGCTCCATCCTAGCGATCATCACTGCAATCATCGGGGTCGCGTTCGGTTAAGCGATTAGCCACGCCGGTTGCCGATGAGCGGCTTGCGTCTGCGAGGTGATCGATCACAAGACGCTCGGCGATACCGCGTACGTGACTTGCAGCCCGACGACCGATCCCTTTCGAGCCGCTCGCGGTGAACACACGGTCGCCGGTCACGGGGCTACCCGACACCCGCAACAGCAAGAACGAGAACGTTGCCATCCGGTTCGATGCGCATGCGTCCCGCGAAACTGCCTCGGTTGTCGATGAACGGATGCACGACAAGCACTTGAGACTCCGCTGGCCGCAGCTCCGCGGGGATTCCGCTCCTTCGCGCGGCCGGTGTTCGAGTGAATCGAGCGCGCGCCGCCGCATGTCGGCGCCGTCAGTCATCCGAGAGCTCCGTCCATTGGCGATGGAGCGCCGCGCGCATCTCGTCGAAGTGCTTCTCGAGGCGAGCGGCCTGCTGCGGCGTCAGGCCAACGTCGCGCTCCACAACGTCCGGCGCCGTCTCGAACGCCCGGGCCACGAACTGCGCGAGCATGCCGTATGTCCGCTCGACGTCATGTGCCTCGACCAGCTCGCCGCGGCGCAGCCTGATTCGGTCTTCGGTCTCGATCGCGCGCGCCTGCGCGAGCCTCAAATGCGGATTCATGTCGTCCAGGCCTCGACGGCCGTTGAACGACCGCACGATGTCGCGAAGCCGATAGGTCGCATGACCGCGCCGACCGGTACCGGCCGGCGAAACACCGGCTTCGGATAGCGTTCGCCGCATCGTGTCGCGCGAGACCCCGAACTCCGTTGCGGCCTGCGAAATCGAAAGCAGTACCATGTGAATCAACTTCTACGTGGCGTGACCCCAGAGGCGCCGAAATTTGTGGAATCCCGCGGCCGCGCACCCGTGGTCTGGGGGGCGGCGGCCCTGAAAGAACCTATCGGGGCGGCTGGCAGCTGCGACGTGGGCGGAGAGGCCAGGATCGCCTTGACTCCCGTCTTCAGCGAATCGACGCCCGCGGCGGGGAGGGAGGTCGCTCCCCGCCGCGGGGCGTCCTTTGTGCGCGTCGCGCGACTCGGAGGAAGCCGCCCCGCGCCCTCGGCTGTGGTTCGACGGTTGCCGAGGTCCGCCGGCCACGCCCGCCCTTGGGCGTGGCTAGTTTCCATCGCCGCCCTTGCCGCTCGGTTTTGCCCGTTCACGATAGACGTTCTCCGCGACGCGCTTCCATGACGACGACGCCGGCTGTTGGGTCGGCGGCACGGCGTGGGGGACCGGGGGCGGCGCGCTAGCGCGCAGCTGTTCGAGCGTCACGCCACGGTCGCGTATCGTCGCGACGATCTCCGCCGCGAGTTGATTCACGCTGCGCCCCCAGCGGATCGCCGCCTGGCGCGCGGCCTCGAAGCCCGCGGGCAGATCAGCGGCGAGCAAAGCGAGAACCCGGGCGCGCTCGACCGATACACCCTGCTCGTATTCCCTGTGCGCTTGCGCCAGGGCGGGCGGCATCGCCTCGGCGCTCGGCGGCTGCTGCGAGGGCTCGACGGCCGGCGCGGAGTTATCTGCGGGCGCGCTACCCTTGATTGCCTGTAGCGCCGCTAGGGCGAACGCGCCCGGAGCTGAGCCCTCGGCGATCGCGCGCTGCAGCTCGGGGGAGACGACTGGATCGCCAATCGATCCCTTCGGCGCCAAGTCGAGCAGTTCGACGATGCGCCTGCGCTCGTCCGCTTGCCCGAGCTCCCGGGCGGTCCTCGGCTCCTCCGGCTGATCGGTGGCCGGAGCGTCGACGGAGGCGCGCGTCGTGCGCGACGGCTGGGGTGACGATGCCGGCGCCGGAGCGCGTCGCGAGGATCTCGCTGTCGCGCCGAGCTCGGTCAGCAACGACTCGAACGAACCGATCCGATCGGCGAGGCCCGCGCGTACGGCATTGCGGCCCACGAGCATGTCCCCTTGGCCGAACCGCTCGAGGACGGTGGTTTCATCGACACCGCGGAAGCGAGCAACACGCGAGACGAACACGGCCGCCTGATCGTCGACACGCCGTTGTAGCAGCGCGCGTCCTTCTTCGGTCGTCGGGTCGACACGCTTCTTCGGCGATTGCGAACTGATGACTTCGACGGTGCGAATGCCAGCGCCTTCGAGTGCTCGCTTGAAGTCCACATACAGCGCGGCCACGCCGATTGATCCAGCCTCGCCCGTCTCCGCGATCACGACCTGATCCGCAGCGCTCGCGACCCAGTACGCGGCGCTCGCCGCCCAGCCTCCGGCGAACGCGATGATCGGTTTTCGGCCGCGGGCGCCATGCACGAGGTCGGCGAACTCCTGCGTGCCCGTGAGCAACCCGCCCGGGCTGTCGACGTCCAGGATGATCGCCTTGATGGCGTCGTCGTCGAGTAGCGCGCCGAAGTCGGCGGCGATCGCCTGCCACCTCTGCCGGAAAAGCACGGGGCCGAAGACTGGTAAAACACCGACACCGTCGATGACCCCAGCAAGCTGAGACCCGACGTGATGAACGATGCCGCGGCGTGTCATGAACGCCGTAAGCGGCGCCGGCGGCTCGGCGAGACGGTCGCCGCGCGCGAGCGCGTCGAGCGTGGCAGGCATCATCGCCCACAACGAGTCGGGCGAGAAAACGGTCGCCGCGTCTGTCATTTGAAGGCCTCCAGCAGCTGCGCGATATCACAATCTTCTCGCCACGGGACCGGCTGCCCTGAATCGAAAAGCTGCACGCAGAGCTTGGCATCCGCGAGTTCGAGCTCGGCGAGCTCCTTCTCGAGGCGCCGCGTTTCGGCGGCAAGCGCTTCGGCTGTCAGCTCGCCGCAGCCGTCGGCGAGAGCGTCCACGAGTCGATCGACGAGCGCACTACGGCCGAGGAAGAGCACGAGGTCCCGGAACTCGACCCCGCGCTCCAGGTACGCCGAGGATGACGATCCGCTCACGTAGACCCGCTCGCGGAGCCCCTTGTGCCGGGGCGGGTGCCTCTCGAGCAAATGCCGGTACGGGTCGACGGCAGGCCTCGCGGCAAGCTCGGTGTCCACCCGATGCTCGATGCGGGCACGAAGCTCGTCGCGCGTGAGGTGTGCCTCGGCGAGCTCCTCGATTCGGTCCTTCACCTCCTCGATGCGCGCGCGAATCTCGCCGAGCGTGGTCGGAACTTTCTTCGCGGCCATCACAGCACCCGCTCCAGCATGTCGTCGATGGGGAGCGCTTGGCCCTCGACGTGTTCGAAGATTCGATCGAGCAAGCGACGGATCGGAGCGGCCGCTTCGGCTGCGCGATCGGAGGCCTCGTGCTGCTCGAGTGCGATCCGCTTGAGGCGCTCGATCTCCCCCTCGAGTTGAGCCTCAAGCGCCTCGTTCCGGTTGGTGGCGAGGCGCGCATTGCGAAGTTGCTGCTCCAGCCGCATGCGTCGCTCGTTGTAGCTCCGAATCCGCTCGGACTCGTCGCGGCGCAGCAAATTTTGTTGATGCCAGAGCTCGACGAGCTTCCGGATACGCCGCTTTTGATTCGCCGTCAATTCCATCGCAACTCCCAGGTTTGCACGGGACGGATGCTGCCAGGATCGACGACGCCGCGGGTCCGCGAATGTCCGCTCATGACCGCCAATGTCCGCTGCGATCGAGCCACCGCGACAGGCTTTCGACCGGGTACCAAATGCGGGCGCCGATTTCGACGTGCGGCGGCCCGGTCCCGCTCGTTCGCCAGCGGCGCAACGTGCGCGCCGTCACGCCGAGGGCCGCGGCGGCGCCGTCGACGTCCGTGAGCCCCGAGACGGTCACGACGTGACCGGCCGCTCGCAACCGAACTTCGAGCTCCTCGGTTTCGCTTCGCTGGTTCACGCTCATGCTCGCAACACGTAGAAGTGCGTTTAAACGCGCGGAAGTGAATTGCCGTCATGCTGGCGATGTCTCCAGCACTTGGAGTGCAAGGTCAGCGTTTTGCAGCGCGTCCCGTCCTCGGTTACGGCCGAGCACTGGCGTACGCGGCGCTCAAGGCGCTCGGGTGGCTCGCCGTCGACCGTGTACTCGTCGACCACGGTGTACGTGTCGGCGCTCACGACAGCACCACCGCGGCCAGGGTCAGCAGCATCGGCGCCGCGAGTTCGGCGACGGCGGCGAGGCGGAGCAGGCACCTCGGGCAATCAGTCGGGTCGGCCGGCCAGCGGAACTCGATCACGTTGCTGGTCATCGTCGTGGTCCTCCTGTCAGTCGTTGCGGCGGCAGGTGCTGGCAGCGACGAAAAACCGTCCAACGCGTTGGACGATTCGGCGTTAAGCGTTGCAATCCAACACTCATGCCCGTTTGCAACGCTTAGCGCGCCGCGATAATCGCGCAGAGCCGATCAACATCACGCTTGACCTGCGCCGCGCCCTCGTCGTTCGCGAGCGCGAAGTGCTTTTGTGCGCTAGGTGGAGCGTCGATCCACTCCACGCGATACCGGATCGGTAGCTCTATCACGAGCCCGCGGCGGACAAGCCCACGAATCGCCCGCCGGGCCGACGAGTAGATCGAATCCGGGACCGGCCAGCCGTGGATGCGCTCGCATAGATCGAGTACCGACGCATGCCCGTGCTCGAGCTCGGTGAGCAGCCGGCGCTGGAGCCTGCCGAGACCGCGGCTCACGATGTTGTCCTCGTTTTCTCAACCGGCCGCCGCTCGACTAATATTCGCGAGTGGAGCCCGATCAAGTACCAACGCCGGGGGAGTGGATCAGCATGCTGCCCGATGTCCTCGCGGCACACGCAGCGGCCCATCCGATCGCTACAACCCTTGCACTCGTGTACTTCGTCGGCGTCCTCGTCTACGTTGCCCGGATGAAGGGACGAGGTCGGTAGTCTGAGTGACCCCGGGGCGGCCAGGCCCCGGGGCACGTTGGTGCGGTCGGTTGGAATGTCAGGGCGGCACCATCGCCCAGACTCGTGAAATCGGCGTGCACTTTTCCGGCACCGCCCGCCCTGAAAGCCTTTGTCCATGCGGCCTTCAGCGGATGAGAACCGGGTAGGGGTACGGGAACGGGACTGGGGAGACTTCATGCCGGTCCCCTCACCCAATCCACGACGGAATAGGCGGCGGCTCCGATCGGATGCGAATCGCGGTCGGTCGTCACGTCACGCACCACGATCGAGTACAGGCCGGTGACCTCCTCGAGCGGGATGCGGTCGGTCGGCGGCCGGCGGTTCAGCATCCGCGCGAGATCGCGATACAGCCGCGATCTCGAGCCGATCACAAACCGGCCGTTGCGGCGCGGACCGCCTTGCAACTTCACCACGCGGTAATAGCCGGGAACGTGAACGCCGAAGGCCTCGGCGTCGGTGATCGTCCAAACGAGGACGCAGCGCGGCGTCCATCCGTGACAGCGCGCCCACGTCTCGCAACCCGCGAGCCTCGCGACATATTCGCCGGGCTCGACTCTCGCCTCGCCATATCGCGGGAGGCGCCGCGGGAGAGCGACGACGTTATCGTGGGTGGCCCGCATCGCGCTCGCCTCCGGCCGCGAGGATGCGGCCGTAGCTGGTCGAGCTGAGCGCGAAGCTGGTAGAATGTCCGCGCTGTTGCCCGACAGCATCCTTTGTCCCATCGCGAAGCCGGCCGCCACGCCGGCTTTGCGCTTTCTGGCCCGCGCGCTTCATCAGGCGGCCTCCGAGGCTGGCCCGCGTCGCCGCCAGTAGCCCGACGAGTCGAGAGCGGCGATCGGACATGGGGCCTACCCTGTGCTCGTCGAAGGCCCGTTCACCGCCGAAATACTCGCCGCAGACGCTACAGCGGCAGGCCCGGGAGCCGGGGCGAAGTCTCGGGTCGCTCATCACGCCGCCTCGCCGCCCACCGTCTGTTGTCTCAGCCAGCGATCGAGGTCCGACTGCCGGTAGCGGACGAGCCGCCCGACGCGGATATGAGCGGGACCGCGACCGGTCTTACGCCACTTCTCGAGCGTCGCCATCGAGACGTCGATGTACTCGGCGACGGCCTCCTGACGCAGCAGAGGATCGGTTTGGGTGATGTCGGGGATGTCGTGCATGGCTACCTCCGTCTCAGTGACGGGGATCACACCACGAGGGCGGCGGCGCAATCGCCGCGAATGCACGACTATTTTTTCGGGTTCGCGCAGTGCCGTTGGATGGTCGACCGATTGACGCCGTTCTCGGCCGCGACCTTCTGAGCGATCGCGGTCCATGTCATTCGCGGATTCTTCGCGGCGAGCTCGTTGCAGCGCGGTTGCCAGACCTCGGCGGCGAGCTTCTGTGTTGCGGCGCCGCGCTGTCGGTTCCCGTTGGCCGCGGCGTTACGAATCTTCGCGCCGGTCCGTACCGGCTTCTCCCACGCCAGGTTCGCGTTGAAGTGTTCGACACGCGTCGCGAACACGATCGCGTCCTTGACGGCAGCATAGGTCTTCGCGTCGGCGAGGTACGCGCGCATTGTCGGAACGTCGAGCACGATATGCAGAGCTTCGTCGATTTCGGCGGGCAAGGCGGCGCGGTCGATCATCGTATAGCGCACGCCGGCCCGATATGGTCGGCCATCCTTCGCGACCGCAAGCGCCTCTTCCAATGTCCGCGTGACCTTCGGTAGCGCCATGACCTGCTCGAGCGACAGCGCCCCATCCTGCCGCGCTTCGACGTAGTCATAGAGTGCATCCGGGTTTATGCCGGCCCTGGCCAGAATTTCGCGTGCGACGTGCTCCGCCTCGGCGATATACGCCTCGATCCGACCAGACAGCCCACGCATAAACTCCGCGATTTCGTCCGCCGTCTCGTAAGTCCGGCGTTCGAGCACGAACAGGCCATACGGACGGCGCCGGACCTTCACCCGAGCAGCCTCGCCATGGCGTCCACCATGTCACGCTTCGCGCGGTCCGCAATCTCGGCGTACACCTTCGCCGTGATCGCGGACTTGTGATTGAGCAGCTTGCCGATTTGCTGCGTCGAGTACCCCTGCGTCGCGAGGAGGCTGCCTACCGTGCGGCGGACGTCGTGGATGGTGATCCGGCGCTCGATGCCGGCCCGCGCGAGAATGCGCTTCCAGGGCTTGTAGGGATTCACGATCGGCCGGCCCTTCACGTGTCCGCAGAAGACGTAGGGGTTGCCGATCGTGCGGGGCGTTGCTTTGAGCAGCTTCACGGCCTCGGGCGGAAGCGGGACGACGTGATCCTCGTCGTTCTTCGTGTCGCGGAACGTGATCGTCCCGCCCTTCAAGTCGACGTTCGACCATTCGAGGTTCGCAAGCTCTGACTTGCGAGCGCCGGTGTAGAGCAGCATCCGGAAGAATGCGCGCATCCACGGATCGTCCTCGGCGTCGATGGCCTCGAGCAGCCTCGGGAGCTCGTCTGGCCGTATCCACTCGCGCCGGTGCTTCTCCGGGTGCATCTCGATCCGGGTAGCCGGATTCTCGCCCTCGGCAAGCTCGGACGCCCGCCAGCCGCCATCAGAGAGCGCGTGATTGATTGCGGCCCGGAGCAGTGCCAGGGTTCGATTCGCCTCGTACTTCGCGGCGATGGCCTGATGCATCTTGCGCACGTCGCGTCGGCGGAGGTTTTCGAGCCGGGTCGTCGCGATCGGCCGCATGTTCACGTCGCGCCGGCGCTTGGCGTGCTTCACTTCCTTCTCCGACCAGTCGCCGCCCTTCGCGTTGATGTACTCGGTCACGATTGCGGCGACGGTCCCGGAGTCAGCCTTCCTCTTCTCCGTAAGCGGGTCCGCGCCCTCCGTGCGCATCTTGCGGAGCAGCGCTTGTGCGTGCTCGCGCATCGCGTCCACGTCCTCGCCGGTCGTCGCTGGCCCGAGCACCATCAGCCGTTCTTTGCCGCGCGGGCCGTAGCGAAGCACGTAGGACTTCCGGCCGGTGCGATAGACGCGGACCCCGAAGCCGGGAAGCTGTCCGTCGCCTGCGATCTGCTTCGAAGGCCCGTTCGGGTCGTAGGTCAACCGCTGAATGCGGCCCTTCGTCAGTTTGGTCGTTCGAGGCATGTCCGTTTGAGTCCGGCATGAGTCAGACAAACGGAGCTTACTACATACGGGTAGGTATGGCTAAGTCAGACAAAAAACGCTATAATGGCGAGCACTTGGCAGGTATAAATGGGTTGGTCGGGTTAGGTACGGGACGCCTTGAACGATTTGTAATCAGCCGGTCGGCGGTTCGAATCCGTCCGCCAGCACCAACGCCCGCCGGGTCCATTCCACGGACTTAGCTAACAGTTTATTCCGGAGACATGGTCTACACCTGCTCCGGGGCGCCGCGTCACGAGCGGTCCCGAAGCGCGTGCCGCCGGAGCGTCTCGGCGACGCAGCACGCGAGCTTCCTCGCGGTCGGCAAATGCAGGAACTCGTTGGGCCCGTGCGCGTTCGAGCCCGGGCCGAGAACCCCGGTGATCATGAACTGCGCGTCGGGAAAACGCTCGCCGAGCATCGCCATGAACGGGATCGTCCCACCCTCGCCCATGTAGACCGCGGGCTTGCCGAAGTAGGTGCGCGACGCCTCCGCCAGCGCCGCTTCGAGCCACGGCGCCACCGGCGGGGCGTTCCAGCCGTCGTTCGCCTCTTTCGACTCGAACCGGACCGCGGCTCCGTAAGGCGGGTCCTCCGTCAAAAGCGCGCGGAGCCGCTCTCGCGCCTCGACCGCGTTCACGCCGGGCGGCAGCCGCACGCTCAAACGCAGCGCCGTGCTCGCCCGGAGCACGTTCCCGGCGCTCGCGAGATCCGGCAGGCCTTCGGCGCCGGTGATCTCGAGCTGCGGCCGCCACGTGTGATTCAGCAGCAGCTCGACCGGATCGTCCGTGACCGGACGCGCGCCGGCGACCCACGGAAAATGGTCGAAGACGCCGTCGCCGACGACGGCCGCCATCTCGCGGGCTTGCTCGCGCCGCTGTGCCGGGATGTCGGCGTATAGCCAGTCCGGCCGTATCCGGCCCGTCTCCTCGTCCTCGAGGCGGGCGAGCAGCCGGCGCTGCACGCGGAACGTCGAAGGCACGATGCCGCTCGCGGCGCCGGAATGCACGCCGTCCCGCAGGATCTCGACGTGCAGGTTGCCGTTCACGAGCCCGCGCAGCGACGTCGTGCACCACAGGCGCTCGTAGTCGCCCGCGCCCGAATCGAGGCAAACCACGAGCGTCGGCGTGCCGATGCGGTCGCGCAGATGCTCGATGTAGTGAGGGAGATCGAAGCTGCCGCTTTCCTCGCAGGCCTCGATCAGCACGACGCAGCGCGCGTGCGGGACGCCCTGCTCGGCGAGAATGCGCAGCGCGGCGAGCGACGCGAAGACCGCATAGCCGTCGTCGGCGCCGCCGCGGCCGTAGAGCCGATCGCCTCGGAGCACCGGCTGCCACGGCCCGAGCCCGTCGCTCCAGCCCGTCATCTCCGGCTGCTTGTCCATGTGGCCGTAGAGCAGGACCGTGTCGTCGACGGCGCCGGGCACCTCGATCAGCAGCACCGGAGTGCGCCCGGGAAGGCGGATCACCTCGAGGTGCATGCCGGGCAGCGCCTGCGACCGGCACCACTCGACGATGAGGCTCATCGCGTCGTCCAGGTGGCCGTTGCGCTCCCAGTCCGCATCGAAGGCCGGCGACTTGCACGGGATCTTCACGTACTCGACGAGGGTCGGGACGGCGGAGCTCGCGAACAGGTTGTCGACGAGCGCCTCGGCATCGTCGGCATGGATCTGGCGTGGCTCGCTCATGACGCCAGTGTACGCCAGAGCTCCCGCGACGCGAGGTCGGCGCCTTCGACCAGGGACCGCAGCTTCTTGAACGCGATGTCGGGATCCACGCGCGAAGTGCCCGCGAACGTGCCGAAGCCGCAGTCCGTGCCGGCGATCACGCGGTCGCGGCCGACGATCCCCGCGTACTGCACGAGTTGCTGCGCGACGAGCTTCGGGTGCTCGACGTAGTTCGTCGTCGACATGATGCAGCCCGGGATCAGCACTTTGTCCTCCGGGATGCGGGCGTCGCGCCACACGGTCCATTCGTGCCGGTGGCGAGGATTCGCGGCCTCGAAGAGGATGGCGGCGGGCTTCGCCTTCAGGACGATCCCGAGGATTCTCTCGAGCGGAATGTCGTGATCGTGCGGGCCTTCGTAGTTGCCCCAGCAGATGTGCATTCGCATCGACTCCGCCGGAATGCCCGCGACCGCCCAGTTCAGCGCCTCGACCTGGTGCTCCGCGCGCTTCAGGAACTCGGCTTCCGTGAGCTCCTGAAAGCCCGTGTGCCGGGCCATCGCGATATCCGGGCAATCGAGCTGAAGCACGAATCCGGCGGCGACGATCGTCTCGTACTCCTCGCGCATCGCGGCGGCGATGGCCTCGACGTACGCCTCGTGGCTCGGGTAGTAGCGGTTCTGCTGGAACGCCGAGATCACGCCCGGCGAAGCGGCGTTCATGAAGGCTTCGCGCGCGCCGTGACGGTTCGCCGCGGCGCGGAGGTTCGCGAGGTCGCGCCGAAGCGCTTCCCGGTCGACGACCTCGATCGGCCCCACGCAGGCCGAGCGCTTGAACTTCTGCGGCCCGATCATCCGTGCCATCGCCTCGCGGAACCGCGGGTGCGGCGCGAGGTCGAGGTGCGGCGGGCGGGGGTGGTGGCCTTCGAATCCGGAAAGCCTGTCCTTCACGTAGGTCGCGTAGCCGATCTTGCCGGCTTCGCCGTCGCTCACGACGTCGATGCCGATCTCGACCTGTCGCCTCACGACGTCGTCGACCGCGCGCGCCACGGCCGCTTCGAGCGCTTCGGCGTCGTACGGCTCGCCTTGCTCCTTTCGTAGCAAGAGCTCCAGCAATGCGGCATCCCGCGGCAGGCTGCCGACGTGTGTCGTGAGAATGCGATCGGTGCTGCGCTCCATGCTTCGATAGAGTAGCTGCGGCGTGCGGTGTTCGCGACTCGCGTTGCCCGCCGGCGGGCGCCGGACCGCCGCAGGCCGATCCGGTACACTTGCCGCTCGCCTCGCTTCCGGCTCGAAGGAGCGGCACCGAGGCGCTCACCCGAAGCGATCGGCCGATGCCATCCGACGAAGCGCGGCGCACCCCGCTGACTCACCGCGCGATCCTCGCGATCGCGCTGCCGGTCATGCTCTCCAACGTGTCCACGCCGCTGATCGGCGTGGTCGACACCGCCGTCGTCGGGCGCATTCCCGATCCCGCCTACATCGGCGCGGTCGCGATCGGTGCGCTCGTGTTCGACTTCGTGTTCTGGGCGTTCAGCTTCCTCAGGATGGGCACGACCGGGATGACCGCCCAGGCGCTCGGCGCGCGCGACGAGAACGAGATCCGCGCGGGTCTCGGGCGCGCGCTCGCCGCGGCCGTCGCGCTCGGGGCCGCGCTCGTCGCGCTCCAATGGCCGATCCGCGAGATCGCCTTCGCGTTCCTCGAGGGCAGCGCGCATGTGGAGTCGCTCGCCCGCGCCTACTTCGACATTCGCATCTGGGCGGCGCCGGCGACGCTCGCGAACTATGCGCTCCTCGGCTGGTTCATCGGGCTCGGCCGCACCGACGTGGGGCTCGTGCTGCAGCTCGTGCTGAACCTCGCGAACATCGCGCTCGACGCGTTGTTCGTGCTCGGTTTCGGATGGGACGTGCGCGGCGTCGCGCTCGGCACGGTGCTTGCCGAGATCACGGCCGCCGCGGTCGGCGGGGCGATCGCGTGGCGATTCGCCAAGACGCTCGGCGGCCGCTGGTCGTTCGAGCGGATGCTGCGCCCGGCCGCCTTGAAGCGGGCGTTCGCCGTCAATGCCGACATCATGATCCGCACCCTCGCGCTCCTCGTCGTGTTCGTCTGGTTCAACGCGCAGGGCGCGAAGCAGGGCGACGTGATTCTCGCCGCCAACGCCGTGCTGCTGCATTTCGTCTCCGGCGCGGCCTTCTTTCTCGACGGCCTCGCGTTCGCCGCTGAAGCGTTGGTCGGACGCGCCGTCGGCGCCGCGCATCGGGCCGGCCTGGTTGCCGCCGCGCGGATGACGACGCTTTGGGCCGCCGGAGTCGCGGTGTGCGCCTCGCTGGCCCTTGCGATCTCGGGTCCGGGCATCATCGACCTGCTGACCGTCGACCCCGAGGCGCGTGCCGCCGCACGCGCACACATGGCCTGGGCCGCGGCCGCGCCCCTCCTCGGCGTGTGGGCCTTTCAGCTCGACGGGATTTTCATCGGCGCGACACGCACCGCCGACATGCGCAACGCAATGCTGGTTTCGCTCTCTATATTTTTCGCGGCCTGGTGGCTGCTTCGTCCCTACGGTAATCACGGCCTCTGGGCCGCGTTTTACGTGCACTATGTCGCGCGCTTCGGCTCGCTGCTGTTTTACTACCCGCGGCTCGTGCGCTCCGTGCCGGCTCGAGCGGCGCCCGCGGCGACGATGGAGCCGCCGGCAAGCGCTGCCGGCCGATCGATTTCCGCTCCCGTGTCCGGTAAGCTTCCAACGGATGCATCGCGAACGGTGAAACGTGGGCGCTGAACGGATAGATCCGGCGCCGCGGGGCGACATCGAAGGGCTGCTCGCCGGAGGTCCGGACGAAAGCCTGTTCCGCGCGCATTTCGAGAACCTCCCCGGTCCGGCCTACATCTGGCGTCGCGTCGGCAGCGACTTTCGGCTCATTGCCTGCAACCGCGCGGCCACGGAGCGCGTGCGCACCATCGCGCACGAATTCGCGATCGGGTGCAGCGCCGCCGCGCTGCAAGGCGACCAGTACGATTTCGTCGGCTTCCTGCACCGCTGCGTGCAGAACGGCAGGGTCGAGCACGGCGAGTTCGAGTATCGCTATCGCTCCGGAGTCGTGCGCAGGCTCAACATGACGGTGATGCCGATCGGTCCGGACCACGTCGTGCATCACACGCAGGACATCACCGAGCGGCATTACGCGGAGCAGGCGCTGCGCACGTCCGAGGCGCGTTTTCGCGCGCTGATGCAGGCCCATCCGGACATGCTCGTACGCGTCACCCGCGACGGCGTCTATCTCGACGCCCACGTGCCCGAGAAGGTCACGCGCCTTCTCGGCTTTCGAGCCGAGCACTTCATCGGCAAGCGCGTCGACGAGATCTTCGATCGCGAGTTCGCGCGGATGCACGAGCGTTACCGCCTCAAGGCGCTCGAGACGGAGGGCGTGCACACCTGGGAATTCACGCGGACCGTGGACGGCCAGCGGCGGGACGTGGAGGCACGGTTCGTACGCAGCGGCGAGGACGAGGTGATGATCACGATCACCGACGTCACGGACCGGCTTCACCTCGAGCGCGAGATCGTGAGCAGCGTGGAGCGCGAGCGCAATCACATCGGCCACGATCTGCATGACGGCCTCGGTCAGCTGCTGACCGGCGTGAAGCTGATGCTCGAGCCGCTCCGCAAGAAGCTGCCGGCGGACGCGAGCGCCGAAGGCAAAACGCTTCACCACGCGGTGGAGCTCATCAATCAGGCCATTGCGCAAACCTCCGAGCTCGCCCGCGGGCTGAGCCCCGTGCATCGCGAGCCGGGGCTGACGCTGGATCAGGTGCTCCAGCAGCTCGCGAAGCGCTCCGAGGCCTACTTCGGCATCACCTGCCGAGTCCGGGCCGCCGCGCGCACGGATCGATTGAGCGAGGAGTGTGCGAACAACCTCTACCGGATCGCCCAGGAGGCGGTCACGAATGCCGTGCGGCACGGGCGGGCCAGCGAGGTCGATCTGAGCTGCCGGCTGGAGCCCGGCGGCGTGACGATGACGATCGAGGACAACGGCACGGGCTTCCACGGGACCAAGTCCCCGGCGGGCGGGATGGGCATGCACATCATGCGCTATCGGGCGCGCGCCGTCGGCGGAGAGCTGAAGGCCGAGAATCGTCCCGGCCGCGGCGCGATCATCTCCTGCTTCTGCCCGTTCCCTCGTGCGGAGGCCGCGAACGAGGCCGCCGCGGGACGCGCTGCGACGCCGCGCGGACCGGGCCCCGCCTGACCTTCACCGCTCGGCGTGCAGCTCCGGCTCCGCGCTCGGCCGGACCTGGGTGAGCCACGGCCCCGTGTCCCGCGCCTCGCCGCTTTGCAGCCACGCGAACACGAGGCTGTGCCACAGCACGCGCTGCACGTAGTCGCGCGTCTCGTTGTAAGGGATGTTCTCGATCCACACGTCCGCGTCGAGCGGCTCCGAAGGCAGCCAGCGCCGTGCAGCTTCCGGCCCGGCGTTGTAGCCGGCAAGGGCCACGGGCAACTGGTCGTCGAATTCGTCGAGCAGCGTGCGGAGCTCCGCGGCGCCGAGCGTGACGTTGACCTTCGGGACCAGCAAATCGGCGTAGCTCGGCACGGGCCGGTTCCACTGCCGGGCGGCGCGGCGTGCGGTCTCCGGGCGCAGCTGCGCGAGGCCGATCGCACCGGCGGCTGACGCCGCATCGCGCCGGTAGAGGCTCTCCTGCCGAATCACGCCGTAGATCAGCGGCGGCTCGAGCTTCGTCAGCGCCGCGGCCGCCGCCACGGCCTCGTCGTACGGCCTCGGGTAGAGGAGCGAGTAGTCGTAAAACACCCCTTGTGACGTCGCGGTCGCGATCGCGACGTCGTGCCAGCCCCAGCTCGCGGCGAGATGAATCGCCTGCTTGCGGTCGGCGGGCTCGATCGCGGCGAGGCCGAAGCGCCACTCCGCCGTCGCCTCGGTCGGCATGCGGACTCGGAGCAGCTCGCGCGCGCGGACGAAGGCCGGCTGCGCCGCGAGGGCGCGGATGCGCGAGCGGTCGGCGTCGAGCGTTCTCTGATCCGGCTTCGCGGCTCGGCCGAGGCGCGCCGCCGCCATCGCCGAGTAGTAGTTGTCCCGGCCGAGGATCGACCGGTAGAGCTCACGCGCCCGTCCCGCGTCCCGGAGCCGCTCGGCGGCTCGCGCCGCCCAGTAGACCCAGCGGGTCTCGTTGCGCGTTTCGGGGGACATCGACGCGATCGCATCGGCCGCGAGGCTCCACTCGCCCGCCCACATCGACGCGCGTGCGCGCCACCCGAGCGCATAATCGTCGATGTCGGGCGGCGCCACGCGTGCGAAAAAATCGAGCGCTTCCGGGCGCCGATCCCAGGCGAGGCCGAGCGCGAGCGCGAGGGTGAAACGGCTCGCCTCGGCGGAATCGAGGTCGAAGGCCTCGAGCACGGAACCGTAGCGCTCGAGCGCCTCCGCCGGACGATCGCGTGCGAGGCGCTGCCATCCCGCGTAGAGCGCGCCTTCGGGCAGGGGGGCGGGCGCGTCGAGCAGCGCGTCGAGCGTGGCGACGGGCCGCTCGAGCAGGTCGGCCCAGAGCAAAAGCGGCGCCGCGCGCTCGCTCGGCAGGCGGGCCGCGATCACGCGCGCGAAGGCCGCGTGGCCGTTCTCGAGAAGCAGCCGTACCCGCTGCTCGATCAGCTCGTCGGTCAGCGGACCCTCGGCGCGGAGCCACTGAAACACCGGCTCGCATTCGCTCGGCAGGCGCCGTCCGGTCAGCCACACGGCGACGATCTCGGGCGCGAGGCCGCGGAGGTCGTCGAGCGCGATGCGGGCGCGTAGCGCCCGGCAGCGCTGAACGTCGCCGGCCGTGTCGACATCCACCTCGTCGAGAAACTCGCGCCATTGCTCGCGCCGCACGAGGCTCTCGAGCCATGCACGCCGCACGCCGCTCGCGACAGGCTCGCCGGCGTGCTCCGCGAGGAAGGCCCGGGCGGCCGCGTCGACCGCGGCGTCCGCGCCGGAGGCGGTTGCGGCCGCTTTCTCGATCCGGGCGGCCTCGAGATACGGGTAAAGCGGGTAGCTTCGGAGCGCGTCGGGGTCGGCGGTCTCGGCCGCGCCGGACTCGAGCCGGGAAAGCGCATCGAGAAACAGGGCCCGCCCTTCGGCGAACGGATCCGCGCCGGAGACCGTCTCGCCGCGCGCGCGGTCGTCCGCTTGCGGCGCGGCGGCGACGAGCAGCAGCGCGGCTGCGCAGAGCCGGGCGGCCCGCTTCGCTCGTACCTGCGTCGTCGTCACCCGCTCCTCCCCGATTCGTTTTCGCCGGTCGCCGTCAGTGTAGCAGCGCTCGGCGCCGCTCAGCCTCGGTTCAGCTTCGGAGGCGCCAAATGGAGTCGGGACGGTGGGAGCACGGGGCCGACGATGAATCGCAAAGCTTTCGCGCCCTTCTTCCATGGGCTGCTCGCCTCGAGCACGGCGTTCGCCGCGACGAGCGACATGCAATCCGACGAGCCGGCACAAGTGCTGCGCTCGGCTTCGGGCTACGCCGCGGAGCGCGAACCCGGCACGCTGCGCGAGCTCGGCGAGCTCGAGGAAGTGCGCATCGCGCCCGACGAGCGCGTCACGCGCGCGAAGGGTGACGCCGCGCTCTCTCCGACGGACTTCGCGGGCGACCACTGGATCTACGACGCGGGGATCGAAATCTTCTTCGATGCCGACGGCGACGGCTATTACCGCTATCTGCGCGTGACCTTCGACGTCGACAGCTACTTCGACCCCGCATGGGTGTTCGCGAGGCTCTATCTCAGCGCGGACGGCGAGACGTGGGAGCTCTATCACGAGACGGAGGATTTCCGCGTCGACGGTGCGCGTCCCGGCGACGAGTACGAGGTGGAGACGGAGCTGGTCGCGAGCTACCCGCCGGGCCAGTACGACCTCCTGATCGAGATCTACGATGCCGACACCGGCGTCTTCACGGACGAGCTCGGGCCTGCGCAGAGCTCCGCGCTCGCGCTGCTGCCGCTCGAGGACCGTTCCTTCGACGTGGATCCGCCGCCGGTCGTCGTCACGCACGAGGGAGGCGGCGGCAGCGTGTCGTGGCCGCTGCTCGCCGTGCTGGCCCTCGCGGCCGCGGCCGTGCGCCTGCGGCATGGCGGCGGTCGCGCGCCCGCGGTGGCGCGGCGGTCCCGCGATGACGTGACCGCGCCGTTCAGGCCGCGTACCGTTTCCGGTGCTGCTCGGCGAGGAAGTCGCCGAGGAGCTTGAATTCGCCGCGTCGCGCGCTGCCGCGCCGCCACACGAGGCCGACGTTCCGGTAGTTGTCCTCGCCGAGCGGGTAGGTCCGCACCATCGTGTTTTGCAGCAATGCCGATCCTTCGGCCATCTCGGGAAGGAACGTCACGCCGAGGTCCGCGTCGACCATCTCGATCAACGTCAGCAGGCTCGACGCGGAGAACGCGCTCATCTTCTCGGTGCCGCGGATGCGGCACGCGTCGATCGCATGCTCCCGCAGGCAGTGGCCTTCCCGCAGCAGCAGCACGCTGCCGTCCGTGAGCCGGTCGGGCCGATAGCGGGCGGGATCGACCAGCGCCGTCCCCTTTCTGGCGGCCAGGCGGAAGCGGTCACGGAACAGGACCATTCGCTCGACGCCGGGAAGGTCGTAGGGCAGCGCGAGCAGAACGAGGTCGAGCACGCCGTCCATCAGCTGCTCGTGCAGCCGCTGCGTCATGTCCTCGTGCAGGAAAAGTCTGAGCTTCGGAAACGCCTCGCGCACGGCCGGCAGCACGCGCGGCAGCAGGAACGGCGCGATCGTCGGAATGACGCCGAGCTGCAGCGGGCCCTCGAGCGGCCGGTTCTCGCGCCGCGCGACCTCGGCGAGCGCGTGCAGGTCCGTGAGACAGCGCTTTGCCAGCGCGGCGACCTCCTTGCCGGTGGCCGTGATCGTGACCTTGCGGTTCGTCCGGTCGACGAGGTTGGCGCGGAGCAGCGTCTCGAGCTCGCGGATCGCGACGCTGAACGCTGACTGCGAGACGTGGCATTCGGCGGCGGCGCGCCCGAAGTGCCGGTGCTCCGCGAGGGCGACGAAGTAGCGCAGCTGCTTGACCGTCGGCAGGTGGCCTGGCGCGTTTTCCATTCGATCGAGTGTATCGAAAATCGCAGAGCGATGCAGTTTATCGAAGAAAACGGAGATGGATCGCGGAGGAGCGGCGAGAGACGGAGAAACGGCGTCGGGTCAGACGCCGATCTTCGCGAGCGCGTCCGTGACCTCGCTCAGCACGCCGGCGAGGCGCGGGTGCTCGGCCTCGAAACGAAGCGTGACCCTTTCGATACGCTCGCGCACGGAATGGGGCGCCTCGTGCCGTCCCTCCAGCGTGCGCTCGATGTCCGCGGCCACGGCCTCGAGCTGCGCGCGGGTCTCGGCGTCGAGCGTTTTCGCCGCGGCGAGCTCGTCGTGAAGCCGTCCAAGGTGCCGCTTGAGCTCGTCGTTGGCCACGTCACTCCTCGAGCGGCACCGTGGGGGGCCGCGTCGGCCGTATCGTACTATATCGATCCGCGACGACCCTCCGGCACGGGGACGGGAAAGCATCGATGAGTGCGGACGACCGATCGGCGACGGCCGCGCGTGCGCGCGGATCGGACCGCACGCGAAACGACGCGGGGCGCGCGCCGCGTCGCGCGCCGATCTGGGTCGCGATCGGCTTCCTGCTCGCATTCGCCGCCACGGTGCTGACCGTGGTGCTCACCGGCCTTTACGTCCGCGCGCCGCGAGGGAGCGAAGCCGAGCGCGCCCGAGCGCCGGTCGAAGAGCCCGCGGGCGGCGAAGAGCGCGCGGATCGGGCCGATCGATCCGAGGCTCAGTAGGAGCGGGCGAGCGTCGCGCTGCTTCGCCCGCGCGGATCGGCGGCCGCGAGCTGACCCTCGAGCGAGCGGGTCCACTGCCGGGCGGCGCCGCGGCACTCGGCGTCGGTCGACCGGCACGCGAGCCACCAGTACTCGGTGTTCGGCGCGCGGGAGAGAAAGAACCTCTCGGTCAGCGCGACCACCATCACTTTCTCGCCGTCTTCGTCGGCGATCGTCATCGTCTCGCCCGCCCTCGGGTCTCCGGGGCCGACGAGCAGGTTGCGCTGCTGCTCGGACGTCGTGCAGGTCCATTGCCCCGCCCATCGCCCGAAGCCCTCGGCGCAGGCGAACACCATGATCGGCGTGTCGCACGCGTTGATCAGGCCGATCTCCACGTACTCGCCGTAGTTGAAGCGCGAGCTTTCGCGGACGCAGGCGTTGCGCGGACCGAGCGCGGCCGCGCGCTCGGCCCGCGGCTCGACGGCGGGAGGCGGCGGCGCGCGATCGAGCGACGGGCGGAACTCGATGGTTTGCGTGAGCGTGATCGGAGGACGCCCGGGCTCGGCCGGGTAGCGCCACCGCGTGACGGCGCGAAGCACGGCCTCGTCGAACGTCTCGAACGGCTCGCTCGCCACGATCGCAGCGTTCTCGACGACGCCTTCCGGCCCGACCGTGATCTCGACCTCGACGTATCCGCCGATCCCGAGCGCTGCCGCGCCGGGCGGGTACTGCGGCTGCACTTGGATCAGCGGCTCGAGAGGCCCGTTTGCCGGCTGCGGCGCGGGGCTCGGTGCCGCGGAGATCGAGTCCGGCGGACGGTTGTCCCGGCACACCTGACAGCTTTGCACGAGCACGCGCGGCTCCGCGCTCGCGAACGCGCGATCCTCGCGCGCGATGCCGTCGACGACGAGCGAAACGAAGGGTCGGCCGTCGATGAAGTAGTCGACGCGCGAGCACTGCGGACGATCGCTCGTGACCTCGATCGTGTCGTCACGGACCGCGACCTCGGCGCTGCAGCTGTCGACGATGGTCGTGCAATCGCATGGCGGCTGAGCGAGCGCGGGCGATGCGAAGCCGATCAGGAGCAGGGCGGAAATCGGCGACGAGTGGCGGGCCTTCATCGAGGTCGCTTCCGTTCGTATTGTTTTCCCAACTGTAGCAGAGCGGTGTGCATCGCGACGATCGTTCGAGCGGAACGCGCCGGTGGCCGGCCTTCGGGCCCGTCAGACGCGGGCTCGACGCGTTCGCCGGCGTTGCGGCTCGAAATTATGTCGAAACGGTGACGGCGGCCCTCGTCGGTGAATGCCCCGCCGCTCGCGCGCTCGAAGGGCGGCGCCGTTGGAGAGAGGCCGCGCCGTCCCGTCCTTCGTCGGCGGGAAAAGGGAGCAGCAGCGCTGCTCGCTCGCGCCGCGCTATTCGAAGTCGAAGCGGATGCGCGTGTAGGCGCGCTGCTCGATGGTTTCTCCCATGAACACGCGCGGCGCGAAGCGCCATTGCTCGACCGCCTCGACCGCCTCCCGGCGGAAGAAGCTCGTGTGCGACGCGTCCGTGATCACGATGTCGCGCGTCGTGCCGTCTTCTGCGACGGTGAATTCGATGTCGACCCAGCCGTCGAGGCCCCGCTCGAGGGCGCGGACCGGATACTCGGGCGCCGTGTAGCTCACGACCTCGAGCGCGGACGCCGGCACTCGGCGGGCCGACTCGATCTCGATCAGGCGCGTCCGCAGGCGGTCCCGGGCTCCCGCGACCGCGGCCGCATCCACCGCGAGAAGGTCGGCTTCGTCGATCCAGGTCGTCGCGGCTTCGGCGTCGGCGGATGCGATCGCTTCGCTCGCGCGTGCGAGAAATTCGTTGAAGAGCTGCGTGCGTGCTTGACGGGTCAGCTCGTGGTCCGGGGCGATCGACGCGAGCAGGTTGACGTAGTACTTGGCGCTCGCCTGCGCGGGCGTGAGCAGCCGGTTCGCCGCGAGCGCCGCCGTGAACGCGTCGTGCGTCGCGACGGCGGGATCGGATTCGGGCTCCGGCTCGGGAGCCGGCGCTTCGGCTCTCGGGCGCTCGGCCGGCGCGGATTCGACGGATCGCGCCTGGACCGGCGGCCGTTCCGGCTCCGGCCGAGTGAGCTCCTCGATTCGGGACGCGAGCTCGGCCGCGCCGGCGTGATCCGGAAAGGCGCCGCGAATGCGCTCGACCGCGGCGCGGGCGTCGTCGAAGCGGCCCTGCTCGACGGCCGTGCCCGCGCGGCGCAGCAGCTCCTCGGCGACCTTCTCGAGCCCGTCGCGGGCGGCGGTGCTCGTCGGATCCTCCTGCAGCGCGCGCTGGTACAGCGTCCACGCGCTGTACTCCGCGGGCTCGACGAGCATCCCCGCGTCGAACGCGAGCTCCGCCATCCGCAGGGGGTTGCGCTCCAGCGAGCTTTCGAGACCGGTGCGCGCTCCCGGCTGCGAGGCGGGTGCCGTCGCCTGGCGCACGGCCGTCGTCCGGTTCGCGACGTCCGCCGCGGACTCCTCGACCGGCGCCGCGGCGTCGCCGGCCCACGGCTTCGCGAGCAGCAGCCAGACGGCGCCCATCCCGACGACGAGCGCGCCGCCGAGCCAGAGGAGCGCGTCGCTCTGGCGCGTCGAGTCGTCCGCTCTGCCGGTCGCGCTCATGCTTGAGCCCACAGGCGCTTCACGTTCTTCAGCTTCGCGAGCATTCCGTCCACGAGCCCTCCGTCTTGCGTCGCTTCGACCTCGTGCCGCTTAACGAGGTCCGGATTCTTCAGCAGCATGCGATGGTGCTGGAGGGCGGCCTGAAGGCTGACCGCGCAGCGGCCGGGCGACAGAGGCTTGCGCAGGAAGCGGAAGATCTGGCCGTGGTTGATCAGCCAGACCATGTCGAGCACGTCGCGATGGGGCGAGACGGCGATCGTCACGAGCTCGGGTAAGTGCTGCTTCAGCCGCGCCGTCATCGCCTGGATCGTGGCCTTGTCGTCGGAGATGTCGGTGATCAGCACGCCGGGCTTGTGCTCGTTCAGGATCTTCACGACCTGCACGACGTTCGTGGCCCGATGTACCGGCAGGCGGCCGCGCACCGCCTTCTGCACCGTATCGACCATCTCGTCGTCGTTCGAGAACACGATCACGCCGAGGCCCGTCGCGATGTTCGCCTTCTTCTCGGGCGCATTTGCCGTGGGCGCGGGGGGCGAAGGCTTCGGCCGCTCGATCACGGTCGTGGACGTGAACGCCTTGGCCGGCTCCGCCGCCGCCTGGGCCGAGCGGTCGACCTCCCGCGCGGTATCGTTCTCGAGAATGATCTCGAGCACGTCCTCGTCGTCGAGCGACTCGGCTTCCTCGCTCGCCACCGCGGGCGCGGAGCGCGCGAGCTTCGCCGCGAGCTCGACGGTGTCGCGCAGCTGCTTCGGCGCGCAAGGCTTGGTCAGAAAACGGAAGACCTCGCCGTCGTTGATCGAGCCCTCGACGGCATCGAGATCGGCGTAGCCCGTGAGCAGGATGCGGACCGTGCGCGGCGAGAGCTTGCGGACCTTCGTGAGCACCTCGACGCCGGTCATCTGCGGCATCCGATGGTCCGCGACGATGACGTCGATGTCTTGATCCTTGACGATGTTCAACGCTTCGGCGCCGTGCGACGCGAGGAAGAGGTCGAACTGCCGCCTGAACATGATGCGCATCGAATTCAGGACGCGCTGCTCGTCGTCGACGAACAGCAGCCTGGGGCGCTGACCGGAATGTGCTTGCATCTCCATGGCTCGTCTCGCGCTCAGACCGCTTCCGCGAAGGCATCCGTCTCCGGGTCACCGGCGGGCTCTTCGAGACCCGCCGCGTCGAAGTCGCCGCCGCTCGCGCCGGCAGACCGGCCGTGCTTGATCGGAAGAATGACCGTGAAGACCGAGCCGCGCCCGACCTCCGACTCGATCTTGAGCTCGCCGTCGTGGCTGCGGACGATCTCGTCGACGATCGAAAGCCCGAGGCCGGTGCCCGTGCCGACTTCCTTCGTCGTGAAGAACGGGTCGCGGATCTTGTCCATGATCTCCGGCGGGATGCCGCAGCCGTTGTCCGCGATGCTGATCGCGACCCGGTCCGCCCCGTGGCGCTTCGTCGTGATCACGATCTCGCCGTGGTCCTCGATCGCCTGCGCGGCGTTCGTGATGAGGTTCAGGAACACCTGGTTGATCTGCGACGGCGAGCACTCGATCTCGGGCACGTCGCCGTAATACTTGCGCACCTCGGCCTTGTGCTTGATCGCGTTGCGCGCGATCAGCAGCGTCTTGTCGAGCCCGCCGTTCACGTCGAAGCTTGCGACCGGCGCGCGGTCGAGGCGGCTGAAATCCTTGAGGCTCTGCGCCATCTCGGTCAGGTCCTCGAGCCCCTCGATGCTGTCCTGCGCGAGATCCTGCGCTTCCTGGATGCTCGCCGAGAGGTCCTCTTGCTGGAGCATCTGCTTCACGTCCTTCAGCGCGCGAATGAACTTCGCCTGAAATTCGGCGCGATCCTCGAACTGCGAAGCGTCGATCGAGAACGCGCGGCCGCAGCGGCGCACGAACTTCTCGAGGACCTGCAGGCGCTCTTGGATCAGCACGGCGTTGTTCGCGAGATACAGGAGCGGAGTATTGATCTCGTGGCTGATGCCCGCGACGAGCTGGCCGAGCGACGACATCTTCTCCGCCTGCACGAGCTGCACCTGAGATTCCTTCAGGTCCCTGAGCGTCCCGGCGAGCTCCTCCGTCCGCTCGGCCACGCGCTGCTCGAGCGATTCGTTCAGCACCGCGAGCTCGGTGTTCGTGCGGTTCAGCTGCCGATAGCTTCCCTGGAGCCGGTACGCGACGAAGCCGACGGCGACGAGCAGCGCCACCGAGTAGATCGAAAGCATCAGCCGCGCCTGCTCGACGCTCGCGACCGCGCTCTGGTAAACGTCGCGAGCGGCAAGCGCGAGCAGCGACGTCCTCTGCGGCAGAGGGCTCGCCGCGAGCTGATCGAGCTTGCTTCGGAGCGTATCCTTGCCGTCCACGATCGCGCCGATCGCGCGCGTCAGCCGCTCGACCTCTTCCGGCACGTTCGCGTCGACCCGCTGATCGCGGTCGAGCGCCGCGGCGAGCCGCGTGATCTCGGCGGCTGGAACGGCCCCGTCGGGCGAGACGAAGTCGAGCGTGCCGACGACGAGCTGGAACAGGTCGGCGGCTTCGCGATCGAGCCCGAGCTCGCGCATGCGCTGGATGACGCGCGGGCCTTCGTCCCTGACGAACACGACGTTCTCGACGTAAGTGCTCTGCTCGTCGAGGATCTCGAGAGTCAGCTTCCGGGATTCCTCGATGCTCTGCGCGAAGCCCGCGAACGTGTTCGCGAGCCGGTTGCGCTGGCTCGTGCTGCCCGGGATCCGCTCGAGCATCGCCTGAATCGGCGCGGGGCTGGCGGCAATGCGCCGGAGCAATGCGTCGGCCGCCTCGCCGGGATATTGGGTCTCACGCCAGCCGGACTCGAGCGTCGCGATCAGCGTCGCGAAATCCTCGCGGATGCGCTCGACGTCGGTCGCGATCGTGTTCTGCGACAGGTGCACCTCGAGCGGCAGCGAGCGTGAACGCATCACGAGCGACGCCAGCATCGCCAGCGCGGCGACAGCCAGGACTACCGCGATAGCCGTTCGCTTCATTTCGCCCGGTTGACGTAATCGGAGAGAGCTCCAACCCTAGGCAATGCCGCCTTTCGTTGCAGTGATAGGCTTCACAGAGCCCGGGAGTCGGTCGCGAGCGACGGGTCTTATGTCGCGTGGCCGGCACGGGCTTTCGGCATTACCGGCGGTGCGCAGCGGCCCCGCGCGCCCGGCGGCGTCCGGCCCGGAATCGGGGCCGCGCTGCCGGTGTGTCCGCGGATTCGCTATCATGGCCGACCCCGCCGGCGGGCGCGGCCGGCGAGGCGGGAGCGGCCCGCTCGCCCGCCCGTCCCCGGCGAGCGCCGGCCTTTTCGCTTTCTCGGAGGGCGCAGCTTTGAGCGACGTGGATTCAGCGCGGAGGGCGTCGGCGTGAGCGCCGCGGCGCGCGACGTTTCGATGTCCGGCCGGCCGGAAGGCCCGGGTGCGCCGGCGGACGGCGGCGTGCCTCGTTCGGCCGAAGGCGCCGTGCCCCGCCCGGCCGACGAGCGGACCGGACCGGCGGGTGCCGCGCGAAGCACTGGGCGGTTCAAGAAGCTTCAGGCGCGGCTGCGCGGCGAAGTCGGACGCGCGATCGTCGACTATCGGATGATCGAGGACGGCGACCGCGTGATGGTCTGCCTCTCCGGCGGCAAGGACTCCTTCACGCTCCTCGACATGCTGATGAGCCTCGCGCGCCGCGCCCCGGTCCGGTTCGGCCTGATCGCCGTGAACCTCGACCAGAAGCAGCCCGGCTTCCCGGCGCACGTGCTGCCGAGCTACCTCGAAGGGCTCGGCGTCGAATACCGCATCGTCGAGGAGGACACGTACTCCGTCGTGAAGCGCGTGATCGAGAACGGTAAGACGATGTGCGGTCTGTGCTCGAGGTTGCGCCGCGGGATTCTCTACCGGGTTGCCGACGAGGTCGGCGCCACGAAGATCGCGCTCGGGCATCATCGCGACGACATCGTCGAGACGCTGTTTTTGAACATGTTCCACGGCGGGCGGCTGAAGGCGATGCCGCCGAAGCTGCTGAGCGACGACGGGCGCCACGTGATCATCCGCCCGCTGGCCTACTGCGCCGAGCGGGAGATCGCCCGGTACGCCCGGGCGCGCAAGTTTCCGATCATCCCGTGCAACCTGTGCGGCTCGCAGGCCAATCTCGAGCGCGTGAGGATCAAGCAGATGCTCGCCGAGTGGGAGCGCGCCGATCCGGGGCGGACCGCCCGTCTGTTTCGCAGCCTGCAGAACGTCGCGCCGTCGCACCTCGCCGACCGCGCGCTGTTCGATTTCGAGGGTCTTACCGCCGACGGGGATCAGGCGGAGCGCGCCGATACGGCGTAGAGCGTCGCCGGCGGCGCTTCCCGCGCCGCCTCGATCGCTTCGATCACCTCGCGCGCCGTCGGCAGGCGCTGGTCCGCGTTCTTCGCGAGCAGCCGGTCGAGCACCGGCTGAACGTGGCCGAGCTCCGGAGGCAGCCGGGGAATCGGAGCGCTGCAGTGGCGCTCCAGGATCTCCTCCGCCGACGCGCCGACGTACGGCTTCTCGCCGGTCAGGAGCTGGTAGAGGATGACGCCGAGCGCGTAGAGGTCCGTCCGCTCGTCCGTCGGCTCGCCGCGCGCCTGCTCGGGGCTCATGTAGTAGGGCGTGCCGCTGATCGCCGGCTGTCGACCGAGCCCCGCCGGCCGGTGCGCGGATTGCGAAATCCCGAAGTCGATCAATGCGACGGAGCCGTCGTCGCGCAGCATCACGTTGCCGGGCTTCAGGTCGCGGTGCACGATTCCGGCCGCGTGGACGACCGCGAGCGCCTTCGCGATCTCGCGGCCGTACCGAAGCGCGTCGCGGACGTCGAGCGCCCGGCCGATCCGCCCGCCGAGGTGGCCGGCCCGGAAGTACTCCATCGCGATGTAGCAGTACTGGCTCGTGACGCGAAAGTCGTAAATCTCGGCCACGCCCGGATCCTCGATGTCGTACAGGAGCTTGAACTCCTCGACGAAGCGCTCGAAGTTCACGTCGCGCGACAGCGAGCCTCGATCCCGATGCAGCACCTTCAGCACGACCTCGGCGGCGCGCTCGGCGCTGTAGGCCACGTGGACGGAGACGTTGTCTCGGCGCGAGAGGCAGCGGCGCACGTCGTATCCGAAGAGCTGCACGACGCTCGTGACGTCGCCCGCGCCGCGGGACTGGCGCCGCGCGAGGGCATTCTGCACGGCGGCGATCATCTGCTCCCGGCCGAACAGCATGCGCGGGATGTAATCGAAGGCGCCGGCCTTGATCGCCTGCACGGCGGTGTACTCGCTGCCGCCGTGGGTCAGCAGGATCACGGCCGGATTCTCCGGGTCGGCCGAGATCGCGCGGAGCGCGCGGAACACCGGATTCGCCGTGCTGCCGTCCTCGGAGAAATCGCAGCCGGCGAGGACCACGTCGAAGGACCGCAGCGAGCCGGGGGCGCGCGCGACGTCGGCGAGCGTCGCGCTGTTCGATTGCACCGATGCGCCGGCCCAGCCCTTGACCGCATAGCGGCGCACGGCCGCGGCGGTCTTGCGGTCGGTCTCGAGAATCAGGATGCGGGGCGAGATGGTGTCGGGATCGTTCACTCGCGCGCACGGTAGCAGATGCCGCCGCGGCCGGAAGTGACCGGAATCACAGGCACCGGGCGGCAGGCCGGCGTTCCGCCCCCGCGCGTCGCGCGTTCCGCTCCGCGCTGCGCCGCGCGTTACCTCGCCGCGCGCGCTTCCGAGCGTTCCCGGACGGCCTCCATGATGCTCACGAGGTTGCGCCGCAGCGTCGCCCGAAGCAGGAAACGCGGGATCGGAAAGCCCGGATCGACCTCGAGATGATGGACGAGAAGAATCCGACCATCCGGCTCGGGCAGAAACCACCAGCTGCCTTCCATCCGCTCGAGGGGGCCGCTCACCTCCCGCACGTCGATGCGCTCGTACGGGTAGTAGTCGAGGCGGAACACGTGCTCGAAGCGCGGCACGAAAAAGATCGGCTTGATCTCCTGCACGAAGAGCTCGGCGCGCCCGCCGTCCACTTCCTCGAGGCGCTCGCAGCTGACGATGTTCGGGACGTACTCCGGCGCCACCTCGCATTCCCGAAGCACCGACCAGATCGCCTGCGCGGGCGCGTCGATCAGCGAGGCCGTCGACACCGTGACCGACCCGCCTGCCTTGCCGGCGGTCACGAGGACCTCGCCGGCCTCGAGCGCGGTGCGGTCGATCCAGGCGAGATCGGGCTCCGCCGCGCGCGCGTGGCCGACGGCGAGCAGCGCGACGAAGGCGGCGAGTCCGCGGACGCGGCCGGTCCTGCCGCTAGTCCTGCCGCTCATCGACGATCGGGTTGCGCAGCGTGCCGATTCCCCGGATCGAAACTTCCACCGTGTCCCCGGCCTTCATCCACAGGGGCGGCTTGCGCCCGGCGCCGACGCCGCCCGGAGTACCGGTCACGATCACGTCGCCCGGCTCGAGCCGGGCGAACGTGGAGCAATACTCGATGAGCTGCGCCACGTCGAAGCAGAGCTCGGCGACGCTCTCGTCCTGCACGACCTCGCCGTTCAACCGTGTCGTCAGGTGCAGCTTCGCCGGGTCGTCCTGCTCGTCGGCGGTCACGAGCCACGGACCGAACGCGCCGCTCGCGTGAAAGTTCTTGCCCGGCGTCCACTGCAGGCCGTGCCGCTGGAAATCGCGCACGCTGCCGTCGTTGAAGCAGCCGTAACCGGCGACGTGCTCGAGGGCGCGATCGCGCGGCACGTGGCGCGCGCGCTTGCCGATCACGACCGCGAGCTCGCCTTCGTAGTCGTAGCAGGCCGAGACGCTCGGCCGAACCATCGGCTCGAGGTGACCGACGAGGCTGTCGGCGAAGCGCACGAAGACGACCGGGTAATCGGGCTTCTCGCGGCCCATCTCGCGGATGTGCGGCATGTAATTCACGCCGACGCACAGGAACTTCGCCGCCGGGTCAGGAATCACGGGCCGGTATCGCACGTCGCCGAGCGCGAGGTCGGGGCCGAGACCTTCCATTCCGCGCAGCAGGTTCAACGCTCCGGCGGCGAGCACGTCCCTGAGCCCGGTAAACTCTCCCGCAAGCCTCGCGCCCGCGTCGACGACGCCGTCGCCGACGACGATGCCGAAGCTCTCGCGGCCCTCGATCTCGAAGCTGATCAATCGCATCCGGCCGGCCCTCGGCGCCTATCGAGCGCCGTTCCTTCGCTGCCGCATTGTACGAACCGGGACGCTGCAGTGCACGGGACGGCTTCGGCTCACCGCTCGGCGCGCACGCGCGGAGCGGGACGGCGCGCGGCGTCCGTTCCGGCGAACGAGCTCCGCCGTCAGAGCGGCGGCGCGGCTTCCCGCTCGAGGAGCCCGAGTGCGGCGTCGAGGCCGAGCACGCGCTGCCCCTGCTCGCCGAGGCGCCGAAGCGACACGGTGCCGTCCGCGACCTCCTTGCGGCCGACGGCGATCAGGACGGGCACTTTCGCGAGGCTGTGCTCGCGCACCTTGTAGTTGATCTTCTCGTTGCGCAGATCCGCCTCCGCGCGCAGCCCGGCCGCGCGCATGCGGTCGACGATCGCGCGCGCGTAGTCGTCGCCGTCGGACGTGATCGTGGCGACGACGATCTGAAGCGGCGCGAGCCACAGCGGCAGCGCGCCCGCGTAGTGCTCGAGCAGGATGCCGATGAAGCGCTCGAGCGAGCCGAAGATCGCGCGGTGCAGCATCACCGGGACGTGCTTCTCGCCGTCGTCGCCGACGTACGCGGCGCCGAGGCGGCGCGGCATGTTCAGATCGACCTGGATCGTGCCGCACTGCCACTCGCGGCCGATCGCGTCGCGCAGCGCGAACTCGATCTTCGGGCCGTAGAACGCGCCTTCGCCCTTGTTGTAGACGTAGTCGATCCCGAGCTCCGCCATCGCGGTCTTCAGGGCCGCCTCCGCGCGGTCCCAGACCGCGTCGTCGCCGACGCGCTGCTCGGGCCGGTCGGCGAACTTGATCACGACGTCGTCGAAGCCCAAGTCGCGGTAGATGCCGAGCAGCAGGTTCGAGGCGGCGCCCGTCTCCGGCGTGATGTCCTTCTCCGCGCAGAACACGTGCGCGTCGTCCTGCGTGAACGCGCGCACGCGCAGCAGCCCGTGCAGTGCGCCGGACGGCTCGTAGCGGTGCACCTTGCCGAACTCGGCGAGCCTCAGCGGCAGCTCGCGGTAGCTGCGCAGCTCGCTCTTGAAGATCTGGACGTGCCCGGGGCAGTTCATCGGCTTGACCGCGAGCATCCGGTCGTCCTCGATCCGGCTAGTGAACATGTTCTCGCCGAAGGCTTCCCAGTGCCCGGAAGCCTGCCAGAGCCCGAGGTCCATCAGCTCGGGCGTGTTCACCTCCCGGTACCCTGCCGCGATCTGCCGCCGGCGCAGGAACTGGACCAGCGTCTGGAACAGCGTCCAGCCTTTCGGATGCCAGAAGACGGCGCCGACCGCCTCGTCCTGAAAATGGAACAGGTCCATCTGCCGGCCGAGCCGGCGGTGGTCTCGGCGCTCGGCTTCCTCGAGCCGCCGGATGTAGGCCTCGAGCTCCTTCGGCTCGGACCACGCCGTGCCGTAGACGCGCTGCAGCATCTCGTTGCGCGAGTCGCCGCGCCAGTAGGCCCCGGCGAGCTTCGTCAGCTTGAACGCATGCCCGAGACGGCCGGTCGACGGGAGGTGCGGCCCGCGGCACAAGTCGATGAACTCGCCCTGCCGGTAGAGGCTGATCGGCTCGTCGGCCGGGATCCCCGCGATGATCTCGGCCTTGTAGTGCTCGCCGAGGCCGCGGAACAGCTCGACCGCGCGCTCGCGGTCCCAAACTTCGCGCACGATCGGCTCGTCCCGCTTCACGATCTCGTGCATCCGGGCCTCGATGCGCTCGAGATCCTCGGGCGTGAAGGGCTCGCTGCGGGCGAAGTCGTAGTAGAAGCCGTCCTCGATGGCCGGCCCGATCGTCACCTGCGTCTCGGGGTAGAGCTCCTTGACCGCCTCCGCCATCACGTGCGCGGCGTCGTGCCGGAGCAGCTCGAGGCCGTCCGCGGAGCCGCGCGTGACGATCTCGACGCGAGCATCGGCGTCGATGACCGTCGTCAAATCCTTGAGAACGCCGTCGACACGCATCGCCACGGCGTCCTTCTCGAGCCGGGCGCCGATGCTGCGCGCGACGGCGAGACCGTCGACCGG
Organism: Gammaproteobacteria bacterium; assembly: GCA_036381015.1. Lineage (NCBI taxonomy): Bacteria > Pseudomonadati > Pseudomonadota > Gammaproteobacteria > Gammaproteobacteria bacterium. Next base: position 2,319 of record DASVDR010000038.1, on the reverse strand, counting down.
CGCGTCGAAGCGCTTCGTGGATCCGTCCGGAAGTGTGATCAGAGGCATGCGGTTGCGGGTCGAAGAATGGGTTGCCGGCGGCAAAGAAGCGCATTGTACGATAAGGCTCACGGCGGCGGACCCGCCCGCGGGCGGGTCCAAGCAGCCGCAAGCCGCCGCGATGCGAATCGGAGAGCGAACGATGAGCGAGATCGAAGTGCAGATGTTCCCGTGCCTCACGGACAACTACGGCTTTCTGGTTCACGACCGCGAGGCGGGCGTCACGGCCGCGATCGACACTCCCGAGGTGCGCCCGATTCTTGCCGCGCTCGAGAAAAACGGCTGGACGTTGACCCACATCCTGAACACGCACCATCACGGCGATCATGCCGGGGGCAATCTCGAGCTGAAGCGCGCGACCTCGTGCCGGATCGTCGGCCCGCGAGCCGATGCGGCGCGCATCCCGGGCATCGACGTCGGCGTCGGCGAAGGCGACGAGCTCCGGCTCGGGTCGCACCGGGTCGTGGTTCACGAGACGCCCGGCCACACGCGGGGGCACATTGTCTATCGATTTCCGGACGACGGCATCGCGTTCGTCGGCGACACGCTGTTCGCGATGGGCTGCGGGCGCCTCTTCGAAGGCAGCCCGTCGCAGATGTGGTCGTCGCTTCGGAAGATTCTCGAGTGGCCCGACGACACGCGCATCTACTGTGCGCACGAGTACACGCAGGCGAACGCCCGCTTCGCGCTCTCGGTGGAGCCGGCCAACGACGCGCTTGCCGCGCGCGCCCGGGACGTGGACCGGGCGCGCGCCCGCGGCGAGCCCACGGTTCCGACGACGCTCGGGCTCGAGAAGGCGACGAACCCGTTCCTGCGGCCGCACAGCAGGAACCTCCGGCAGACGATCGGCCTGCCGGACGGCGACGACGTCGAGGTGTTCGCGCGGACCCGCGCGCTGAAGGATCGCTTCTGACGGACCGCGGGCGCCGCGGGAGCGCTAGCGGGTCGCGCGGCGGGAGGTCTCGGCCGGCCGGGCTCTACCCCGCGATTGCATCATCAAGCCGGCGCCCCACTCGCTGACGTGCGCGACGACGGCCTTGCGGCGATGCAGGCGGATGACGTCGCCGATCTTCACGGCGAAGACGAGATTGACCACGGTCCCCGCCGGCAGGGCAAGCGACCGGCTCTCGAGAAACACTCCCATGGCCGAAAGATTCCTCGCCCGACAACGCTGCATGCGGCCGCCCGGTGCCGTCAGGTAGACCGTGGTCGAAACCTTGCTCCTCGCCAGTAGACGACGTTCCATTCGCAGCGCCTCGTCCGCTGATCCTGCGTGATGGCTCAAGCATGCCGGCCGGAGGGACAAAATCAAGCCGGGGCCGCGGAGGCTTGCTCCGCCCGTCGACCGATCCGACGCAGGGGCGACGGGCTTCCCGCCCGAGGAGCGCCCCGCCGGGCGCCGGGCCGTAGCCCGCGGCCGACCGCGAGCACGGCCCGGGAGCGACGGCACCCGATTATGTCGCAAGGCGAGCGCGCCGCGGCCGAGGCCGGATGGCGGAGGCCCCCGTTCTAAGGGTATCCTTATGCGCGATTCGGAGGAGGAGACGGCTCTCGCGAGCCGGGACGCGGCGCGCGCCAGCCGGCCGCGGCGAGGCCGTTTACCCTCGGTTGACACTCCCCCAGGGAGGCCAGAAAATACCCCGCTTATGTCCGCGGAGGGGTACCCAAGCGGCCAACGGGGGCAGACTGTAAATCTGCTGGCTTACGCCTTCGTAGGTTCGAATCCTACCCCCTCCACCACGTGAGGCGGGACGGCCGCTCGTCACGGGCGGCGCGGGCGGCGAGAAGGCGGGTGTAGTTCAATGGCAGAACCTCAGCCTTCCAAGCTGATGATGTGGGTTCGATTCCCATCACCCGCTCCACCGGAAAAGAACGGGCAGGCGTTGAGGTACGGAGTTGCAGGGGTTTCTCGCGACGCGCTTCCCGCCCACATAGCTCAGTGGTAGAGCACTTCCTTGGTAAGGAAGAGGTCACCGGTTCAAATCCGGTTGTGGGCTCCATGCTCGCGGGAGCGTCGCGGCTTCGCGGTGGTCGATCACTCATTAACCATATAGATGCTAGCGAGGCTCGCTTGCGGCGGGCCGTTGCACCGGCGAAGGGCTGAGCAGGAGCGTTCCGATGTCGAAGTCAAAGTTTGAGCGTAAGAAGCCCCACGTGAACGTAGGGACGATCGGTCACGTCGACCATGGGAAGACGACGTTGACGGCGGCGTTGACGACGGTGATGGCGGCGAAGTTTGGCGGCGAGGTGAAGAAGTTCGACGAGATCGACAAGGCGCCG